>NZ_BLRZ01000019.1 GCF_013281975.1 Candidatus Hakubella thermalkaliphila
GCAAAGGGCACCGATAGATGAATGGTCATATAATCTTGGTAATCTGGGAGGGCTATCGTAAAAACACTTGCACAGCTTTTTCATAGATGAAATTTGGGAACTACGCTTATAAATACGTTCGCCTCCAGCCCCACAAGTTTTTTGGCTACCAAAAGATACTCTACGCCGATCTCCCAGTCTTAATTGCCGAACCAGAAAAGGCCGTCCTCGACTCCTTAGACCATTTGGAATACGGTGGGGGGATTCAGGAGGTCACCAAGGCTCTAGGGCGGTCTCGCACTAGAACCTTTGATACATCTGAGGGAACAAGGGAAGGCCTGGATATCGCTAAGCTAATTCAGTATGCAAAAGCCATGCGTAACAGATCTCTATCTTCACGCTTGGGCTATCTTCTGACCTTAACAGAGCAGGCCCGAGAAGAGGTCAAGGAGTTAGAAAAGCACGGCTCTGCCTGGCCCGTCAGACTTGACCCCACTTTACCCCCCAACTCAAAGTGGGATCGTCGGTTCAACCTGAATGTGAATGTTTCTTATGAGCAGCTTTTTGATTGGAGGAGAAGCTGATGTTAACCAAATTACAGTTACAGGCTTTTTCCGACCGTTTTCGGATTTCCTTACAGACCTACCAGGCTTTTGAGGAGCAGGTTAAGGAGATGCAGAAGCGCTGGGTTGGTGATTTGGAACGGTTACTTACCTCTGTGCCACCTTATGAGGAGATAAGAGATGTAGTCTTAGAAAAGTTTAAGTTATTAAAGTAGTAAGCCACCAAGAGGGGTAAGCTCTGCCTAAGATAAGTGTATAATTGATATAAAATGAAACAAGATACAGACCTTTTCCAGCAACTGCATCAAGGACAGTCCAAGATGAATCCTCTGGCGGACCGGATGCGGCCTAAGAGCCTGGCTGAGTTTGTGGGCCAGGAGCATATCTTGGGCCAGGGCAAGGTTTTAAGGAAAGCCATAGAGTCGGGAGAGGTCAGCTCCATGATGCTATGGGGACCTCCGGGAACAGGTAAAACCACCCTGGCCTACCTTATCGCCAGCTATACGGGAGCTGATTTTGTCTCTTTTAGCGCCGTAACTTCAGGCGTGAAAGAGATAAGGCAGGTGATTGAACGGGCCAAATATCAGAGAGAGGTCTATCAGAGAAAAACCATTCTTTTTGTTGATGAGATCCACCGTTTTAATAAGGCTCAGCAGGATGCCTTTCTGCCTTTTGTGGAAGACGGGACCATTATCCTGGTGGGTGCAACTACCGAGAATCCGTACTTTGAGGTCACCGGACCCCTTTTATCGCGGTCACGGGTCTTTCAGCTTCGCCCGCTGACTGAGGAGCAGATTCTGACTCTTTTGCATCGGGCCCTGGAAGATCCCGAACGGGGCTACGGTCGGCGATCCATAGATGTGGCCGAAAAGGCACTGGCTCACCTGGCTCACCTGGCTGGCGGCGATGCCCGCACCGCCTTGAACGCTCTGGAGTTGGCTGTGGAATCGAGCTCGCCAGATGATGCCGACAATGTGATCCATATTGATCTCTCAGTAGCCCAGGAGTCCATCCAACGTCGGGCCATCCTTTATGATAAGGATGGGGATGTCCACTACGATACCATCTCCGCCTTTATCAAGTCAGTGCGCGGATCAGATCCTGATGCAGCACTACACTGGCTGGCCAAGATGATCTACGCCGGTGAGGATCCTAAGTTCATCATGCGCCGACTGCTGATCCTGGCTTCTGAGGACATTGGACTGGCTGATCCTATGGCCATTATCGTGGCCAGTGGGTGCGCCCGTGCCCTGGAATGGGTGGGGTTGCCGGAGGCACAGTATCATCTGGCTGAAGCAACTATCTACCTGGCCACAGCACCCAAGAGCAACTCCGTAGGCGCTTACTTCAAGGCCCTGGCAGAGGTAGAGAAAGAGGGGATGGTGGAGGTGCCCGATCACTTGAAGGATGCCAGCCGTGACGGAAAGGCCTTAGGTCATCAACAGGATTACAAGTATCCTCATGATTACCCCGGCCACCACGTAGCCCAGCAGTACCTGCCCTCGGAGTTACAGGGGCGCAGATACTATAAACCCAGCGACCAGGGGTACGAGAAGGTTGTCGCCGAACGGCTGGCCAGGTGGCGGAAGGATAGGAGTCAGCACGATCAGGAGAAGTAGTTAGAGATGACTCTCTACCTGCGCCTCGTCGGTGCTTATATTAATTTATTGGGGTATCTGCTTGACTCCCCTAGACGCCAAATATAGTGTTATGAATAATTGCAATGCACAAGATATTGTATTGAGCGGAGTGATGTAGATACCCCCATTAATTTATCTCTCATCCCTACCATACCTTTTCACGAAATGGGCTCGTGTTTCTCCCTTGGATCAGAAGAAGCTCTTTTTGTTGCTTTCCCTATATTCCCTATAATCTCAAAAGAAGCCTTGAAAGCGTGTTGTGTATGGTAATATAGAGAATCGCGGAATTTATTTTGCAGTTCAGCAGAATGTTCGGAAGCATCTGCGGCTTTCATGGATAGAGGGAATGTGAATGGAGTTTAATGACCAAAACGATGAGAGCTACCTCATAGAGAGGCGTCCTAGGCGGACCCCTCGAATCAAGACGGAGAGGTACTGGAAGAGGATTCCAAAGGAGAGCCATCCGGCAGAGGGGGTAAGAAAGGGCTTTAAATTTCACGCTCCCCTGGTAGATGGAACAAGAAGGCCACCGGTAGACAGAATAGATAAAATAGAAAAAGTCCGAAAGCCCAAACGGCGCTGGCGCCTTTCTGGATGTTTTCTGATATTTCTCTCGGCACTGGTGATCTTAGGTTGCCTTCTGCTTCTATTTCTGGACTATCGCACCACCATGGGTCCTCGCCTGGAGTCTTTGGCCGGGACCAGTATTTTTTCTCCTTCTGTTAATATCCTTTTGATTGGGTCAGATACCAGACAAAAGGATGAAGAGGGGAGAGCCGATACCATTATGATCCTTCATCTGAGCGCCCTCAGGTTCAAGAACATTCTTCTTTCCATTCCCAGGGATACCAAAGTTCCCCTGGAGGGTCATGGAGAAGGCAAAATCAACGCTGCCTATGCCTACGGTGGCCCCAACCTTCTGGTCCGATCTGTAGAAAACCTGACTGACCTGCGCATAAATCATGTGATAGAGCTGGATTTTGAGGGCTTTGTCAAGCTGGTAGATACTATGGGAGGAGTGACTATCACCGTCCAGGAACCTCTGGTCGACCCTCTCTCGGGAGCTAACTTTCAACCAGGAACCTATCATATGGACGGTGAGCAGGCTCTGGCTTTTATCCGCTCCAGGGCTACCGCCTCTGCTGATCTGGGGCGGATAGAAAGACAACAGTACTTTTTAAAGGAAATGCTTAAACAACTGCTCCGCCCGGCCACTCTGATCCGCTCTCCCCAGCTTTTTCTGTCCCTTACCAACTATGTTAAGACAGATATGAACGCCACCCAGATGATGACAAGTGCTGCTTTAAGCGGCTTTGGACTTAAGGGTTTTGAGACTTATACCATTCCCGGCAAACCGGCTATGATTGGGGGGATTAGCTACATTGTGGTGGATGAAGCTGAGGTTAAGAGCTTTGTAAAGGAGAAGGTTAAATAGGATCGATGGACATGGCCACAAAAGGTCAGAATCGTTGATCATAGGCCGAGGTAACCCCAGGGATATGATCAAGCAGCAAGAAGTTTTCTTAGTAGTCAGGAGTAACTGTGCCAAATCAGCCGGCCCTTGCTTCAGTAACAATTAAAGTGCTGGCCTATGTCTATTGACCAGGAGTTTTGTCTTGCTTATCCCAGATGAGCAAGATTACTTACCGATTACGGGCAGGTGCGTCGGGAAATAACTGTGGATTTAGAAGAGGCATAAGAGTAAAATCTAACGTATCCCCATAGCGAGCCTATTCTGCATCTGTTCCTGACAGAGGTATCAGAGTAAAATTTATAATAAGTAGAAGCACTTACAGGTGGAGGTGACGCCTTCATGGGAGACCATCCGAAGATAGAAAGGAGCTCTATGTCACGAAGGAAAGCCCCAGACATAGAGGGCTGTTTGACCAGACTGGTAAATTGTATTTCCCTGGATGAGTTTTTTGATCTGGAACTGGATGAAGTAAAATGGGATTTTTTTGGCGATGAGTACCCTTATTATGCTGCTGGTGAGGAAGAGTATGATCTGGCCTGGAAAAGGCTCATGGATTGGTTTGTCTTTGAGTATGTCATCGAGGAAATCCAGAAAACCCCTCTGGAAGCATTTTTGGAAAAATATCAAAACAAACTATCTCCAGAAGAGCTCAAGATATACCATAGCTTCAGGAGAAACGTATACGGTCTTTTTAGAGTGGAAAAGGTAGTCCCGGGCAAGGAAATGGAGAGCATAAATCTCCTGGATGGCTGTTACTACACCATTAAAGATAAGAAAGAGAGCCGCTATCTGCAAGAGGGGATGGTTTTTGTGGCCAGAGTTGTTCCCGTGAAAGGATACTGGCAATTACCGGGCAACTTGCATCCGCTGCCGGATGAGGCGGTCGAAGTTCTAGAGAAGAGATACCCTCTTTCGGCTTCTTCCCCCTATCCCAGGATCGGGCCCCTGGAGGTGGAGAGGGTCTTCTCCAGTCTGGTGACCGATGAAGACCTGAAGGATATGGAGATAGTGGAGGCGCGCCTTACCACTATTCTCCAAAAGTGTGCTCCGAAAAGTCTCACTTTAGAGGATATAAGAAAGAGGATCAGAGAGAGCAGCTACCCCAGCGAGGCCTTCGACGATCTCTACGAATCAATGGAATTCGAATACGAGGAGGAACTGGACGAACTACAAAATCTCCTTTTTGCTCTCTGGAACTATTACTGCCTCCCGGTTTTCTGGGAAGAGGACAGTGGGTTTGCCAGAAAAGAGAGAGAACCAAAAGAACCCCAGGAGAAAAGCGCCAGCCACGGTCTTGAACTCATTAAAGATGAGCGAATGGGCAAAGAGAAGAAGGAGATAGCCAAGGTTATTTATTTGGAAGAGAGGAGGAAAAGGCAGCGCAGTCCTGGTGGCTAAGACAAAGAACCCCGAGTCTTGGTGTGGCTGCGGAAGGGCCGTAGGGAGGATCGGAAAAGTTTGCTAACTTTTCCCGAGAAAGGTGTTTTTGCCGTAAGAGGAGGTTATGTTCTGCGCGGATAGCACAGCCATAAGATAGTACAGTGATAAAGTAGAAGGAGGTATCTTAATGCTGATTATTGGGGAGAACATAAGCGTTATCAGGAGCAAGGTAAGTCAGGCCATCAAAGAAAGAGATATCCAGCCCATCCTGGAGATGGCCAAGGCCCAGACCGATGCCGGGGCCCACTACATCGATATCAACATAGGGCCAGCTACCAAAATGGCCCGGATATCATGAAGTGGATTGTCACCTCCCTGCAGGATTTGGTGGATATCCCCCTTGCTCTGGATACCAAAAATACTGCAGCCGTAAGGGCCGGACTGGAGGTTCATCGGGGGAAAGCTATCATTAACTCCACTACTGGAGATGAGGATCAGTTGAATACCCTTATGCCTTTGGCCAAAGAATTCAAGGCCGCCATTATCGGTCTGGCTATGGCCAGAAGTGGTGTCTCCAGAGACGCCTCGGAGAGGTGCGAGATTGCCTACAACATCATCACCGCGGCCCAAGAGCATGGTGTACCCATGGAAGACCTGTATCTGGATCCCATAGTTCTGCCAGTGGCGGTGGCTCAGGAGCACACTGTGGAGACCCTGGAAGCTCTCAAAATGTTCAAAGAGCTTACTGATCCGGCTCCCAGAACAGTGGTGGGTCTTTCCAATCTCTCTCAATCCTCTCCTCCCCAATTGAGAAGTATAATCAACAACACCTATTTAGTTATGCTTATAACTCTGGGGCTGGATGCCGTCATCGCCAATCCCCTGGAGACAGAGCTCATGAATATTGTGAAAACCACGCAGATCTTACAGAATAAGGTTCTGTATGCCCACTCCTATCTGGATTAACCTTTTCGTGATGCAGGAATTACAATAACTCTGGTATGGAGACGTTAGAGCAGATAAGAAAGAAGATTGATAAGCTGCGGGAAGATATCCGCTATCACGATTACCGGTACTACGTTCTGGACAATCCGGTCATCAGTGATAGTGAATACGATGAACTGATGAGGGAGCTCATCGACCTGGAAAATAAATATCCTGAACTGATCACTCCAGACTCGCCTACCCAGAGGATTAGTGGTGCGGTTCGGGAGGAGATCGGTACGGTCAGGCATCGCCAGAAAATGCTGAGCCTCCAGAATGCCTTTTCCTTCCAGGAACTTAAGGAGTTCGCCGACCGGGTCTATCGAGAGCTGGGGACCCGCCAGGTGGAATTCGTATGTGAGCTGAAGTTCGACGGCTCGGCGGTCTCCCTCAGCTATGAGAACGGCCTTTTTATGGCGGGAGCCACCCGAGGTGATGGTGAGACAGGGGAAGATGTCACCGCTAATCTCAAGACCATTGGCTCCGTTCCTCTGAGGATAGAAAATCCCAAGTATGAGTTCATGGAGGTACGGGGCGAGGTCTATATGCCCATTACCGCTTTCGAGAAGCTCAATAGGGAGAGGGAGAAGGAAAGCCTTCCACTGTTCGCCAACCCTCGCAACGCGGCCGCAGGTTCCCTAAGACAACTTGCTCCCCGCATTACTGCCTCCCGCAACCTGGACATCTTCTTCTACGGCCTGGGCTACGTTTCCGCTCTACAGGAGAAGACTCATTTTGACGCCCTGCAACTGCTCAAGCAATACCGATTTCGGGTTAGCCCTTATGTGGAGCTAAAGAAAACCATAGATGAGGTATGGGATTACTGCCAAAAGTGGGAAGCAGAGCAAAGGCAACTGGACTATGAGGTGGATGGGGCGGTTATCAAAGTTAACTCCCTGGAGCAGCAAAGGATCCTGGCCGAGACGACCAGAAACCTCCGCTGGGCCATAGCCTACAAATTCCCGGGAGAAGAGAGGACCACCAAAATTGTAGATATTGTAGTCAACGTGGGACGAACTGGCGCCATGACTCCTCTGGCTATCCTAGAACCAGTGCAAGTTTCCGGCTCTAGAGTCAGCCGGGCCACTCTTCATAACGAGGACGAGATCCGGAGGAAGGACGTCAGGATCGGTGATACGGTCCTGGTACACAAGGCGGGAGAGGTCATTCCAGAGATCATTAAAGTCATTCCCGAAAAGAGAACGGGACAGGAGAGGCCCTTCCGCATGCCCGAACGTTGTCCTATCTGCGGGGCCCTGGCCTACCGGCCGGAGGGGGAGGCAGTAACAAGATGTACGGGAGCGGCCTGTCCGGCTCAACAGTTTGAGAAACTCCTTCATTTCGCCTCCCGGGGAGCGATGGATATTGACGGATTGGGACCGGCGGTCATCACTCAGCTCTTGCAGAGAAATCTGATCAAAGATGTGGCTGATCTCTATACCTTGAGGTTCGAGGATCTGTTGACCCTGGATAACTTCAAAGAGAAGTCAGCCAATAACCTCCTCAACGCTATTGAGAGGAGCAAAGATCGGCCCTTCCCCCGAGTCCTCTTCGCTCTGGGCATCCGACATGTGGGAGAGCATATAGCTGATGTGCTGGCTGAGGAATTTGGATCTATAGACGAACTGAAAAAGGCCAGTCTGGAGGAACTCTCTATGGTCAGGGAGATTGGGCCAAAAATAGCCGAAAGCATCGTCTCCTTCTTTGAGGAGAAAAGTAATCTGGAGCTCATGGAGAAGCTGAAAAAGGCAGGAGTCAGGCTGACCTCGGTTAAAGAGGAGGTTAAAGCAGGACCCCTGGCTGGCAAGAACTTTGTTCTCACTGGAAGATTGGAAAAGTATAGCCGGGGGGATGCTGAGGAGCTGATCAAGGCCATGGGTGGGACAGTATCCTCTAGCGTAAGCAAGAATACGGACTTTGTCGTGGTAGGTGAGGAGCCGGGCAGCAAGTACGATAAGGCTTTGAAGCTGGGTGTGACGATTTTGACCGAAGAAGAATTTGAGGCTATGCTTTACCCTACAACGTCATTTACCTGAATACATACAATATGTTGTGGTTCAATTAAAGAAATTACCCTACATATTGAACCAAGATTCTTAAGTATCGCTGTAGGGTTAAGGTGAAAGTTGGAGAGGGGCTTCCTGAAAGTGTCTGAAAGGAGAGATGATTACCTTGACCAGATCAAGTGGAAATTTAGTGACTCTTTGATCTCCCTCCTTATTTTCATCCCTCTTCTTCTGGCTTTGCTGGTACCCCTGGCGCTTCTTTTGGGGATTTCCTCCCTTCCTATTTCCACCACTCTGGAAAACATCAATACCTGGAGTATTTTGGTGCCCTACCTTCTTCAGGTCGGGGTTACGCTTGGTCTGGTGTGGTTCTTCGCCATCAAATTACGTCGAGCTCGCTGGTCGGAGTTGGGTCTAAGGCCTTACGGGATTTTCAGAAGTTTGCTTCTTGCTCTGGCAGCCTTTATCTTTATCTTTGCCTCCAATATTACTTACAGGCTGATTGCCAGCAGATTTATCCCCATGGAGGACCTGCAAGGCCGAGTTTCAAAAGTTATCTTAAGCGGTAGAGTCTCTCTGGCCCTTCTCATTCCCATAGTTATCTTTATAGCTCCAGTGGTAGAGGAGATCTTCTTCCGGGGGTTTGTCTATCCGGCCTTCCGCAAAAAGATGGGTGTAGTTTGGGGTATCCTCCTTTCCTCCCTGGTCTTCGCCCTCTTTCATTTCGAGCCCTATCAAATACCTCCCCTTCTGGTAATCGGAGCTATTCTGGCTTTCATCTACGAGAAAACCAGGTCTCTGCTTCCTGTCATCATCCTCCACGGTTTAAATAACGGATTCTACATGCTAGTATTGATGGTGTTTATGAAGGTTACCAGGGGCTAGGGGTCAAGATGAGCAGGATATCGAGAGAAGAAGTTGAGCACATTGCCCGACTGGCAGAGCTGGAATTCAGCGAGGAGGAGAAGGAAAAGCTGGCTGTCCAGCTTAACCAGATTCTGGAACATGCGGGGCGGATAAGTCAGTTGGACATAAAGGATGTGCCTCCCACATCTCATGTTCTCCCCCTGACCAATGTCTTTCGAGAGGACGAGCCCCGGCCTTCTCTTTCTCTGGAGGAAGTTCTGGCCAATGCTGCTGAGGTTCTGGATAACTGCTTTCTGGTACCTCAGATCCTGGAGGAGGGATAGGCAGTTTATGGAGCTGTGGGATATGAAAGGCCACCAACTGGCGGAGATGATTGAGAAGAAAGAGGTCTCGGTCAGTGAAGTGACCCGAAGCGTTCTGGATAGAATTCGCTCTCTGGAGCCTCTCCTTAATTGTTACATAACTGTATTGGAAGAGGAGAGCCAAACCCTGGCCCGGCAGATAGATAAGTATATAGCCCAGGAGGGCCACCCGGCTCCCCTGACTGGTCTGCCCATGGCGGTCAAGGATCTCATATGTACCAGGGGAGTCAGAACCACCTGCGGCTCCCGGATTTTAGACAATTATCTCCCTGTTTATGATGCCACGGTCATTCAGAAGCTGAAAGACCAGCGCTATCTCCCGGTGGGGAAGGCCAACATGGATGAGTTTGCCATGGGCTCCTCTACCGAGAACTCCTATTACGGGCCGACTCGCAATCCCTGGAATACGGAGAGAGTACCCGGGGGATCCAGTGGAGGTTCAGCAGCTGCTGTTGCTGCGGGTGAGGCCATTGTGGCTCTGGGCTCAGATACGGGGGGTTCCATTAGACAGCCCGCCTCCCTCTGCGGAGTAGTGGGTCTCAAGCCCACTTATGGACTGGTCTCCAGGTACGGGTTAGTTGCTTTTGCCTCTTCTCTGGATCAGATAGGACCCATCACCAGGGATGTCCAGGATGCAGCTATTTTTCTCAATGCCATCGCCGGTCATGATGTTATGGACTCCACCTCAGTAAAAAGAGAAATTCCAGATTATACCAAAGCTCTGGTGGATGATGTCCGAGGGCTTAAGATAGGCGTCCCCCAGGAGTTAATGGTAGAAGGCGTGGAGATGAAGGTAAGAGATTCCGTCAACCAGGCGATAGAGCTCCTGGTCTCCCTGGGAGCCTTTTGCGAGGAGACCAGCCTCCCCTATCTGGAGCACTCCCTTTCCGCCTACTATATTATCGCTCCGGCAGAGGCCAGCGCCAATCTGGCCAGATATGATGGGGTGAAGTACGGTCATCGGGCCAGAGGGAGCCGGAACATAAGGGAGATGTATAAGAAGACCAGATCGGAGGGATTTGGGGCGGAGGTGAAGAGGAGGATTATGCTGGGAACTTATGCCCTTAGTGCTGGCTATTATGAAGCCTACTACGGTCAGGCCCAGAAAGTTCGCACCCTTATTGTTAACGACTTTCGTCAGGCCTTTCAAAAGTATGATGTTCTGGTTTCGCCCACTTCTCCCACCGTGGCCTTCAAGATCGGGGAAAAAGTGGACAACCCCCTGCAAATGTATCTCTCCGATGTGTGTACTATTCCAGTCAATCTGGCGGGCATACCGGCCATCTCCGTGCCCTGTGGTACCTCTGATGGCTTGCCCATCGGCCTGCAAATCATAGGGCGAGCCTTCGACGAAGAAACCATTTTGAGAGTTGCCTACACCTTCGAGCAGTACTTTGGATTTAACCAAAGTCCGCCTCTGACCAACCCAGGGGTACAACTGACTGAAGATCAAAAGAGTCAGGTCCAGATGAGTGGAGAAGGGAGGAGAAGGTAGTTGGACTTCGAAGCGGTCATCGGACTGGAAACTCATATCGAGCTTTCCACGGTCACCAAGATGTTCTGCGGCTGCAGTACTGTCTTCGGCCATCCCCCTAATACCCAGGTCTGTCCCGTCTGCCTGGCTCTACCTGGCTCTCTACCCCTGATCAACCGCAAGGCGGTGGAATACACTATCAAAGTAGCTCTGGCCCTCAACTGCCAGATCCAGAGCTTCTGCCAGTTCCACCGTAAAAACTACTTTTATCCCGATTTGCCCAAAGGCTATCAGATCTCTCAGTACGATCTACCTCTGGGTAGAAATGGGTATCTGGAGATCAATACCGAAGATGGGACCAGGAAGGTAAGGATCCATCGGGTTCATATGGAGGAAGATACCGGGAAACTCATCCATAGCGGCCTTACCGGAAGGATAAGCGAAGCCCAGGAGAGCGCGGTGGACTTTAATCGATGTGGGGTCCCTCTTCTGGAGATCGTCACCGAGCCGGACCTCCGGACGCCCGAGGAGGCCAAGATCTTTCTTTCCAGTTTGCGCAACCTTCTCCAGTACCTGGAGGTCTCCGATTGCAACATGGAGGAAGGTTCTCTCCGTTGTGATGCCAACATCTCCGTCCGAAGAGGAGATATGGATGAGTTGGGTACTAAAACAGAAGTCAAGAACCTGAACTCTTTCCGTTTTCTTTCCCGAGCCCTGCAGTACGAGATTGAGAGACAGAAGAAAATCCTGGCTAAAGGAGGCGTGATCCGGCAGGAGACCAGACATTTTGATGCCACCACCAACAGGACCACCAGTCTTCGGTCTAAGGAAATGGCCCATGACTACCGCTACTTCCCGGAACCCGATCTGGTCCCTTTAGAGATCAGTGACCAGTGGGTGGATGAGGGGAGAAGGAGTCTACCCGAGCTCCCCGGCGCCAAAAGGTTAAGATTCATGGAGGGCTACGGCCTGCCGGAATATGACGCAGAGGCGCTGACTTCATCCAGGGCTATGGCTGATTTCTTTGAGGAGTGTGCTAAAAGGTATCACCGACCCAAAATCATCAGTAACTGGTTGATGGGCGACTTCACCTCTCTTCTTAACGCCACTGATACCGCGGTGGAAAGATCCAAGGTTACTCCGGAACACCTGACAGAGATGTTAAAGCTTATCGATGAGGGAGTCATCAGCGGAAAGATCGCTAAATCAGTCTTTGAGGAGATGTTCAACACCGGCAGGATGCCCAGGGAGGTAGTCGAGGAAAAGGGTCTTACCCAGATAGCTGACGAAGAGGAACTGGCCCGGCTGGTAGCCGAGGTTATAGCCGAAAATGAAAAGGCAACTGGGGACTACCGGGAAGGAAAGGGCAGCGCTCTGGGCTTTCTGGTAGGCCAGGTGATGAAGAAAACCCGCGGCCGGGCC
This sequence comes from Candidatus Hakubella thermalkaliphila, assembly GCF_013281975.1. Lineage (GTDB taxonomy): Bacteria > Actinomycetota > Humimicrobiia > Hakubellales > Hakubellaceae > Hakubella > Hakubella thermalkaliphila. The sequence continues at coordinate 12,152 of NZ_BLRZ01000019.1, forward strand.
AATCCGGAGCTGATAAACAGGCTTTTGCGGGAGAGACTAGGGGGTAGCTAATTTCCCTACCAGGTTCTGCAAATGGTCTTCAAAATTCCCGCGAGTTCGAGTGACTGTTGACTTACTTCTCTATTCCGAAGAAGATGCTCATGGGAATGGCAACGGTCCGTGCATCGAATGCAACGGTATTATTTCCGGGATAGAGCACTAAGGACAGCCGGATTCGTTTTCCCAGATCTCTGGAACAGCTATGAAGACGAGCAAGATCTCTTTCGTCAATCTGCTGTGACCACTTGACTTCGATGGCCGCCAGCTCCTCACCGCGCTCGATCAGAAAGTCCACTTCCTGTCCGGTATGGGTACGCCAGAACATGAGCTGCATCCTATGGTCAGAGAGAGATAGTAACTTGCGTAACTCTCCAGCTACCCAGGTCTCCACCAACGCACCCGTACGGCCCTGGCGTTCCAGCACGGACCAATTCTCCACCACAGCCAGATGGCAGGCCATGCCAGTATCGCCGAAATAGAGCTTGGGAGTCTTCACCATGCGCTTGCCGATATTGGCAAAATAGGGATGTACCAGGAAGACCTGGTAAGAGAGCTCCAAAAGTCTCATGTATCGTCTCAGGGTAGTGAACGGCAACCCCAGGTCCCGAGACAGGTCCGAATAGTTGATGAGCTGCCCACTCCGCAAAGCGGACAGGATCAGAAGGCGATTAAAATCGGGTAGGTGTTCCAGATTGGCCATGTCCCGGAGGTCCCGTTCTAGATAAGTTTGCCGATAGCCCTCGAACCATCTGGCCCGCGAGCGGGCTGATTTCATCAGGGCCGGCCTGGGATAACCACCGGCCAGAATGCGCTCCTTCATCTCCTCGCGGCGGTCCGCCACAAAGCTACGAGGCAAGCGCAAAAGGATATCCTTAGAATCCTCGCACTCAAAGAGGCCTCTCAGGATATTCTGAGGGGGCTCCCTTCCTGCCCACTCGGTCCAGGAGAAGGGATGAAGTTCGTGCAGGGCGACCCTACCGGCCAGACTTTCCGAAACCGTCTTCAAAGTCATCAGATTCGCCGAGCCGGTTAGCAGATACTGCCCGGGTTTGGGATCCCGATCCACCACCCGTTTGATCGCCCGTAGCAGGTCCGGAGCTCGCTGGACCTCGTCAATGATGACGGGGGGAGGCGTCCCGGTCACGAAGCCATCTGGATCTCGTAACGCTGCATCCAGAATAGCCCTGTCGTCTAAGGTAAGGTAGGCCGCCGGCCATCTCTCGGATGGCAGAGCCTGCGCCAGGGTGGATTTGCCTACCTGGCGGGCGCCCGTCAATAGGACAACCGGAAAATCCTGAAGAGATTCTAAAATTATTTCGTAGAGATGTCGCCGGATCATGGTTGAATATTAACCATTCAATGGTTAATTGTCAAGCGGGCGATACCCTTTGGGCTAGATTCTTATCTGAGGCAACACGGCGGGCGGGACCGGCTGGTGCGCCAGTACATGGATCTCATAAAGCACCTCGGACTCTCCGAGGAGGACTTGCCTCTCAGCGATGGCCGAGTTCAGGGCCTTCCGGCTGGTTCTGGAGATCCCAATATCTAGCCATATGGCACAGCTAAGGTTTGACTCAATTCGTGGACTCTGGGGCATGTGTAGAATCGGACAAAATCACTGCGTTGCTCTTGCCGAAGAATGCATGACCCCATCGGTTCCAACGTCTACCACAAATACCAGACTTCTCAGCCGTACTTTTCCATTGTCCCGGTGGCCAAGAAGAAGGAAGAGGACTATCCAGACTTCTTTTCCCTCAAATCTGGCCCGCTCAGCATACACCGGCAGGGACAGAGCATCAAATCTCTCCCAATCGAGATCCACAACACCACCATCGGCCACATGTTGAGAAATAGCCCCGAAAGCTGCCGAGAGCTCGGTCCGATATCCGTTGTCGGGAGGGGTCTGATCCAGCATGATACGGATGAGAGTCTCCTTTTGAGAGGGGATACTGTTGAGATCATAGGTCTGGAGATCGTAGGTGCGGTGGAAGGATTGGACAAAGGGATGACTATGAAAGATCTCATCCACCTCTTCAGCGGAATAGTTCCTTGCTCCTATTTCTACCATGATCTGTCCTTCCAGGAACTCTAATTTCGGTGGCTGGACTACCTCAGCTTCCTCCTGACCTTCCACGGCTTCAATTTGGAGCTCCATTTCCAGTGCCTGGGGGGCAGGGGCCTCTTCGGCCGCCCGCATTGGTGTGGTCATTTCCAAGACACCTCCCAGTTGCGACAGAACGAAGGCAATTAAAAGGAATGCCGCAACACTGGCAGCAGCCAAAGCGAGCCTTCCGGGTCGTGACAGTTGGGCCAGAAAGCCTTTCCTGCGAGCTCGTTTTTTCCACTCTGCATCCACAGTCTCTTGCAATTCCCTCTGTTGGGAAGGACTCAGGGAAAGTCTGGATAAAGAAAAGACACCTTTGGCTATGGCGGAGATCTGAGTATGGTAATGTCGGCAATAGGCACATTCAGATAGATGCCTTCCTACCACATCCCGATCTTCCTGGTCCAGCTCCTCATCTATGTATGCTGATATGTTTCTTTTTACATCCTCACAGTTCATAATGCCTCAAAAGGTTTGACTTTCTTCCTCTGTCTTTTGTTCCCGTAGCTGGATCAGGGAAGCTCTCAGCTCCTCTCGAGCTCTGCTAACTCTGGATTTGACGGTGCCGATAGAGATCCCCAGCATCTCGGCTATTTCGGCGTACTTGAGCTCCTGAATGTCCACCAGAACTATAGCTTCTCTCAACTTAGGAGATAATTGGTCGAGCTTTCTTACCAGCTCCTCCCTTAGCTCCTGAGCTTCCACGATCTCCTCCGCCGAAGGAAGGTCTTCGGTCAGGGTAAGCCCCCCAGGGTTCTTCTCCTCCAGATCATTTTCCCACAAGACCAACTTCTTTCTTTCTCGTAAATGGTCTCGACATAGATTGGCAGCGATGGTGAAGAGCCAGGTGGAGAAACGGGAGAGACCTTTAAAAGCGTGAGCGCTGTTAATCAGTCGGACAAAAGTCTCCTGGGTAACATCGAAAGCATCCTCCTGGTTGCCCAGCAGGCGACGAGCGAAGTTATATATGGGATTTTGATATCTGTGGACGAGTTCCTGAAGCGCTCTTTTGTCCTGGGACAACAGAGAAACCAACTCTTCATCTGTCCTGTCCTTGATATCCCTAAGTCGCAAGATTTTCAAAACGGGTCTCTCTGTAATGAATTGCCATATCTCCTGATATATGATTTCACACTAGGAAGAAGGTGTCCAGTTTTTCAAGGAGGTTATTATAATAGAGCATGGTTGAATATCAACCGTTTAATGGTGGATTTTCAAGAGAAAAAGAGACTCCGTCTTTCTTCTCCGACTGGATGTCTACTTCAAATTTCCTATTTCTCAAGCATCCTCAAATCAAGGAGTTGAGCTCCATGAACGACACGCAAAATGAAGACAGTTGGACTCTCGACGCGAAAGATAGTCCTGTAATTGCCGTAGATCAGATGACGATATTCCTGGCCAAGTTCTTCTGATTCGGGAATGATGGGGCAACGTTCTGGGAATCGTTCCAGGGAATTGATCTGGCGCTCTACCTCCTCAATCCATTGGGCTGCCGCAGAGGGATTTTCTCGGGCGATGTAGTCAAAGATCGATTGGATATCCCTTTCAGCCGTGGCCGTGATCTCAACTTCATATTTTCGAGCCACGCTTAAGTTCCTTCAGAAAGTCCTGAGCCGCACGCGTTCGTCCCGCTTTCACGTCTGCCTCAGCCTCAGCCAGCAAGGCTCCAAGGTTTAGGGCCTTCAGCTTTTTTTCGAAAAGGGCTGCATCGAGCAGGACCACATCTGGTTTTCCATTGACCGTGATCACCACTGGGCGGCCTGTGCGATGAACCTGTTCAAAGATCTCACGGGTTTTCTTCTTCAAATCTGACACTGACTTGATATCCTCAGTGATACTGACAGGCATATATTTTCACATCCTTTAAAATACTTATTTTGGTATTATGAATGATACCAGTAACGTCCGGTAATGTCAAAGTGGCAAGGAGATTAGTATCATACCGACCCTGGCGAAGTCTGAGCTGTAGCAGTATACTAATGTTGACAAATTAAACCCATCATTTACAAGCCTGAGGAGACAACCAGATGGAAGAGCTGTTAACTATTGATGAATTAGCCAGTTATCTGAAGATAAGCAAGCACACGCTCTATAAGATGGTGGAGAAAGGGAAGATCCCCGCTCTCAAAGTGGCCAACCAATGGAGATTCAAGAGAGAAGACATAAATATGTGGTTAGAGAAGCAGAGGAGATTCAAACCTTGAGACCCAAAATGCCACTGAGGGATTTTCGCAAGTGCAGGATTAGTGATAGAGTGAAACCCAGAGTCTTGTCCCTTCAGTAATATTTATCGGTGGAAGAAAATTTATGAATAAACTCCTCCTTGAAAGAAAACGCAAACTCGAAGAAGAGTTAAAGAGAATATTAGAAATTCTCATCGGTGAGTATCAGCCTCACAAGATCGTCCTCTTCGGTTCGCTAGCGAAAGAGACCATAGGAGAATGGAGCGACATTGACCTATTTCTGATTAAGGAAACGCCGAAAAGATACTTGGACAGGATAGATGAAGTAGTACATCTTGTTCACCCAAAGGTCGGTATAGACTTATTTGTTCTAACTCCTGAAGAGATAAGAAAAGCCCTTGATGAAGAAGATCCTTATATCCGGGAAATTCTCACTGAAGGGAGGGTGCTATATGAAAAGACGGGTTAGCCAGTGGTTAGAATTCGCAGATGAGGACTATAGAATGGCCCAACTGGCAATGAAAGAAAAAATCTATAATCAAGTTTGCTTTCACTCTCAGCAATGTGTTGAAAAATCTCTCAAAGCTCTGATAGAAGCCAGGCAGAAAGTACCTAAAATCCATAAATTAGGTGATGTTTTGGAATTGTGTCTGAGACTAGGATATATGTTGGAGCAGTATCAGAACGACATTGAATTTATCGACAAATTTTATACTTCCACTCGATACCCTTTTATTGTTGGGATGCTACCTGGCGGTTTGACTATTGAGCAAGACGCTGAAAAAGCTTTGCAAATCGCTGACACTATTTCCAATCTTGTTAAGAAACAACTTGAGAGGTTCGGATGAAACCCCATCGCAACCGCGGACTTTTCTCCAACTATTACCTCGATGAGCTCCTTTCCAGGGAAGAGGATTTCAGGGTTTCTCGTCCAGAGCTGAAAGAGACCTTCCAAGCAATTAGGAGTGTATGGGACAAGGATCGGCTTTCATCCCTTAATGAACCTCAACTCCGCAAGCACTTTCTGGACAAGGTCTTTGATTCTCTTGGTTGGACAGTTGATGTGGAACCTCCTACTCCCTCAGGAGAGTGGTCCAGGCACCCGGACTACGCCCTTTTTGAGGATAGGGAAAGCCTAAGTATGACCCAAAAAGCATCTAAAGATGAGTATTTCAAGAAAGCTCTTTGCCTGGGGGAAGCCAAGCGCTGGGGAAGACCTCTGGACAAGAAGCTCAAAACCGAAGCTGATCCTTCTGAGATTCAAAACCCCTCCCTCCAGATGAGCCGATACCTATGGCTGACCGGGGTTAAATGGGGAATCCTGACGGACGGAAGATACTGGAGGCTCTACGAGAGGGAAACCTCAAAGAGACTGGACATTTTCTACGAGATAGACCTGGAAGATCTCATAGAAAGTGGCTCGGAAGATGACTTCAAGTACTTCTATCTCTTCTTCCGGAGAGATGCCTTTCCTGATTTTCTGGAAAAAGTCTATCAGGAAAGTGTCGACTATGCCCAGGCAGTGGGCGAGAAACTAAAAGAAAATGTCTATCAGGCCCTTAAGACTCTGGCAGAGGGCTTTTTGAAAACAGCTGGCAATAATATCAGTGAAGTCTATCTCAAAGAGATTCATGATAACTCTCTCATCTTGCTCTATCGTCTCCTTTTCATCCTCTATGCCGAGCATCGTGGGCTCCTTCCTCTGGGTGAGAACAGATTTTATAGTGAATCGTACAGCCTGGATGCTTTAAAAAAGGAGATAGCTGAGAAACTGGATAGAAAGGAGCCCATTGCCAGCTCAACCTTTGGGTACTGGGGTAGACTCAAGGAGTTATTTGAGATTATAAATAGAGGAAACCCTGAGTTAGAAGTGCCTCCTTACAATGGCGGCCTTTTTGATCCTGACAAACACATATTTTTGGAGGACTACAGAGTGGGTGACCTTTATGTCGCCAGAGCAGTTGACCTCCTCTCCCGCTCTTCGGATAAAGCCTACATTGACTATGGAAGTCTTGAAATCCGCCACCTGGGCTCCATCTATGAAGGTCTTCTGGAATACAAACTTGCCGTTGCTGAAGAGGATATTGTTCCCATCAAGGAAAAGAGCAGAGAAATCTTTATCTCTCTTGAGGAAGCCCGAACGCAAAAGAAAAAGATTAAAGAAGACGAAGTTGTTCGAAAAGGGGAAGTCTGCCTGGTTACAGATAGAGGTGAGCGCAAAGCAACGGGTTCCTACTATACACCTCATTACATCGTCAAGTATATCGTTGAAAATACCCTTGGACCCCTTATTGAGGAAAAAAGAAAGAAGGTCGGAGAGGGGATTCGGGAAGTCAAAGAGAAGATCAAAAATGCAAGAGGTCAGGATCGGAAATTTTATGAAAAGGAGCTCAAAGACACCGAAAGTAGCCTTGTTGACGAGATTCTTTCTGTAAAAGTCCTGGACCCGGCCATGGGAAGCGGTCACTTCCTGGTGGAGGCAACGGATTTTCTTGCCAGAGAACTTCTTAAAGCGCTAGGCGGAGAGCCTTTGGAAGAGCCCTCCGGAAAGACGGTGGTAAGGGAAGTTCCAGATCCCTATGGCCCGAAACAGCCCGAAGAGGAAGATATACGCTGGGCAAGACGGGAAGTGGTAGAAAAGTGCATTTTTGGTGTGGATTTAAACCCTCTGGCAGTAGAATAACTTTTGCTACTTTAGGGTGACAAAAGTAGATTCAAATTTACTGCCCAAAGTTGTCTCTTATTGGAAGGAAGATTTCATAAGCTGCAAGAGAATAGAGTTCTCTCAAACTTTCTCCAAAAAGTGGGAATTTTTTGTCGGAGGAATTGGGGAGATATTCTCAAAGCTTTCCAAAATGAGTCCAAAACTTGACGAATTAGCAGAAATTTTCGTTGGTCTTCAAACAAGCGCCGATCTCATTTATATTTTGGGGAAAATCAGGGACGAAGGCAGATACATAAAGGTATATTCCAGGGCAACGGGCAAAGTATATGAGCTTGAAAGGGGAGTATTAAAAGCTCTTTTTAAAGGGTCCGAGTTAAAGCGGTATGAAATGGAGGAATTTCGGCATTACCTCCTCTTCCCTTATTACCTCACTGATAAAGGGGCAGTTCTTATCCCAGAGAGAGAATTTCAACGGGAGTATCCCAAGGCATGGGGCTACGTAAAAGAGAATGAAGAGAAATTAAGGAGTAGGGAAGGTGGCAAGATGAACCACAGCGAGTGGTACGCTTTTGGACGCCACCAAAATCTCGATTGTCACGAACAACCCAAAATAATGACTCAAGTTCTAGCTCAAAGAGCTCCCTTGAAAATAACCAATTTTCATGCGACGTGGTGCGGTGCGGTGCGGCGCATGGGTGATTTGTATGTCCATTGATAGCGAAGGGATCTACTACTTCGTTGGAGGCGGAAATGCAGGCGGTTACGGAATTGCCTTAAAAGAAAGGACGGATATCTCTCCATACTTTCTTCTATCATTGCTTAACGGCGAACTTTTAGATGGGTATCTCCAAAGTTATAGTTCGCGCTTTCGTGGCGGATTCTTCTCTTGGGCGAGAAGATTCTTAGAACTATTGCCTATCCCGCCCATCTCTTTTATCACCGCGAAGGAGGAGCGTAAGAGACTGGTGGAGGAGTATAAAGAAATATATAAACGGTGGTTTGAAAAGGAGGTAAAAAATGCCTGAGGAAACTCTTAGGGTAAGTGGGTATAGGGATAACAAGGTCAGGGTGGAGGTAACAGAAATCCGTGGTGAGGGTGGCCCAGTATATCCCCAAATTGCTGTACCGTTGGAATTCGTTCTTAGTGCAGCCGAAGAGCGTTCCGGAGAAATCATGTTTTACGATTTCCTTCAAGTTTCTGGTAGTCTTTTCTTACAAAACCCAGCGGTCAAAATTGGTGATAGTAAGTCGGAATTTAGCCCTTATCGAGTACTTAGCTCAAATCAATCCTATACTTATAGGCTCGAGATCCCACTAACCCAATATCGAATAGAAAGAATTGAAGAGGCTCGGAGAGGAGACATACAACTTCGTCTAGACATCGACACATCCGTCGCTCTTTATAATAAGCCCTTGCGATTGACGATTCAAATAGGTGAGCCGATATCAGAGGGGTTTGTCACCGGGTTCAAAAGGGCTAGGTGTTCACTAAATTTTGCAATTCCTCAATCTCATTGGATAGACAAGGTTTTGCCAGGTTTGGGTTATGGCAAGACAAGGATTATAGAGATACCTCTGCCAGAAAAAGCGTTCCCAGAGATATTTCCACAAGCCCTTGATGAGCTATCTCATGCCCAACGGTACTTTAATGAAGGTGATTATGATAAGACTGTAGCCCATTGTCGCAATGCTATTGAACCCGTAAAAAAGGAACTGGAAAAATTTAGAGAACAAATCGCCAGTGATACAGGGTATGAATGGGTAAAAACGCTTGCGGAAGAGACGTTTAACTGGCTAGACAAACTGTATAAGAAAACCAGAGATCTCACTTCTAAATCCCATCATATTCCATCTGTTGGTCATTTTTCGCGACACGAAGCTGAAAGTATTATTCTTGTCACCACTGCTTTACTCAATTATGTTGGAAATCTTTAGAAGGCCCAGGAAGTGAAAATAAATGAAAAAGAGTGTAGATGATATTCGCCTGATCTTGGAGGATCTTAAGGGTGAACTTCAGAAAATCTACGGCCGTAGACTAAAAAGCCTTTTCCTTTACGGTTCCTATGCTCGGGGCGATGCCACCGAAGGCTCGGATATCGATATTTTGATGCTGATAGAAAATGGGGAAAAGAGAGATGTTTTAGAGAGACGCCGCTCGAAGATGATTAGTGATATCTGCCTTAAATATGACACCTTGGTCAGCACCCTCATCGTGCCCGAAAATACCTTCTATGAATGGGAACTGCCCCTTTATCTTAATATAAGAAGAGAAGGAGTAAGGCTGTGAAATACGAGAAGGAGATTAAAATCATTAGAGAAAAAGCAAGAGAAAATCTTGCATCTGCAGAATTGCTACTTAACGAGGGTTTTTACGACTCCGCCGTTTCCAGAGCCTATTATGCTATGTTCTATATGGCAGAAGCCATCCTTTTAACAAAAGAACTAACGTTCTCGAAACATTCGGCTGTAATCGCAGCCTTTGGTCATCATTTTGCCAAAGCGAATGTACTACCTAAGGAGCTCCATCAGCATTTGAGGGAAGCCTTTGAAAAGAGACAAAAAGGGGATTACGAATTTCTCATAAAAATTGACCAGGCTGAGGCTACTGACATTCTAGAAAAAGCAAAGAAATTTTTTGAGAAAACAGAGGAATATCTACTTGGGGAAGGTTACGATGTCTCAGACCGCTAATCTGTTAAAGTTTATAGAAGAACGTCTCGAGAAGAAGCATAACCCTGATCCGGATCTGGTCAAGAAGCACAACGCCGACCCTCTGAACAAAGACTGGCAGATCCCAGAAGGAGCATTGTGGGAACAGTCAGATGTAGTGCATGATATTTTAGCTTTCCTGGCAGAGCAGATGAAATGGAAGAGCCGAGGCATAAGAAGACATGTAAAGGAATGGTTAGCGAAGGAGGTTAACCAATGAAGACTCTTGATGTACTACAATTAAGTGCACACGAACATGCTTTTCTGGAAAAAGTCAGGAAAACTGTCCACAAGGTGCTTCCCCATGAGCCACTGATTCTCTTCGGGTCTAAGGTACGAGGAGAAGCAGGACCAGAATCTGACTGGGATATCCTAATTCTGCCCCAAAGAGTAACTTCGGAGCTGAAGCATGAGATCAGAGCCGCCCTGTACGAGATTGAGCTGGAGGAGGGGGTTGTTATTAACCCGCTGATACTGCCAAAAATGGAATGGGAAAAGGGGCGTTTCCGTGACCACCCCATTCACAGACGTATTGATGAGGAAGGGGTGCTGGTATGAGTGTGAACCGAGATCTCATACGCTACCGTCTCGAAAAAGCGAGGGAAACATTGGAGGATGCCGAACTCCTTCTTTCCCAGAATCGTTTGAGTTCAGCTGTTAACCGACTTTATTACAGTCTTTTTTATGGTGTGCTGGCTCTTCTTGAAACTAAGGGATTAGCAAGTTCAAAACATGCCGGCGTGCGTGCTCTATTCAACCAGCATTTCGTTAAGGACAACATTGTTTCCAAAGAACTGGTCCCGCCCCTCCGAGGCCGATGTGGAAGTCATTGCTCTGGTCCATTCTCAAGAGTCCATAGCTAAGGTGGCTTCGCTGTCCGCAGCTAAAAAGTTAGTGCATCTGGATCCT
>NZ_BLRZ01000020.1 GCF_013281975.1 Candidatus Hakubella thermalkaliphila
AACAGGCACGATCCTTTCCTTCGACCCCCCAGAATGCTTCCCGACGTGCTCTCTGTCCAACAAGTAGAAAGGCTTTTGGATGTGGTGGGCTCCTCGACGGCTATAGATCTCAGAGATAAGGCTATCCTGGAGTTGCTTTATGCCAGTGGGCTTCGGGTTTCTGAGCTCATCTCTTTGGAGGTGAGTGACGTGGACCTTCAGGCAGGTCTGGTCAGATGTCTGGGTAAAGGGTCGAAGGAAAGGATCGTGCCTGTTGGAAGTAAGGCCATAGCCAGCCTCAAGAAATATCTGGCTCATGGGCGGCACCGCCTGGACAAGAAGTCTCTCCAGTTTTCCCTATTTTTAAACAACAGAGGAGGCAAGTTGAGCAGACAAGGAGTCTGGAAGATACTCAAAAAGTATGTCCATCTGGCCCAGATTAAGGAGAAGGTATCACCTCACACCCTGAGGCATAGCTTTGCTACTCATCTTCTGGAAAATGGGGCTGACCTTCGCTCGGTGCAGGAAATGTTGGGCCATGTCAGCATCTCCACTACCCAGATTTATACCCACGTCAGCCAGGAGCATCTTAAAAAGGTCTATTACCGGTGGCATCCCAGAGCCTAGTACAGGAATCTTGCTCTACTTTTCCACAAATAGGAGTGTCTCAGCTATCTCTAATATGCAGCAAAAGTTTCGAGTAGGGCGGTATGGTATGTCTGAAGAGATTACTGAATTCTCAGAGAAAGTCTATGTTCCTAAAGCAGTGGAGCTGTGGTACGGTAATAGAAGAAGAGAGCAAAAGAGTGCCTTAAGCGGGGCGGCATGATGAACATAGGGGGCTTCGTGAAAAGGGTCATTATCATAGTTGTAGATAGCTTAGGCGTGGGCGAGCTGCCCGATGCTTATCTCTACCACGATGAGGGGAGCAACACTTTAGTTCACATTGCCAAGGCCATGGGTAGCCTTCAGATTCCCAATCTAGAATCTCTTGGCCTTGGCTACCTCGTCGATATTCCTGAGATCAAAAAGGTAGCTCCACCTCTGGGCTCGTATGGGAAAATGGGGGAGAGATCGCCGGGGAAAGATACCACCACCGGACATTGGGAAATGATGGGCATCATTCTGGACAGACCCTTTCCCACTTTTCCTCAAGGGTTCCCACAAGACTTGATGGATAGGTTCCACCAGGCTATCGGACGGAAGAGCCTGGGCAACAAAGTAGCTTCGGGCACGGAAATAATCCAGGAGCTGGGCCTGGAGCATATAAGGACAGGAAGGCCCATTGTGTACACTTCGGCTGACAGCGTCTTTCAAGTAGCCGCCCATGAGGAAACTATACCCGTGAAGGAGCTATACCACATCTGCCAGAAGGCCAGGCAGCTTCTGAAAGGAGAATATGGAGTAGCCAGAGTGATCGCCAGGCCGTTCGTCACCAGAGACGGGAAGTTTGTTCGGACAGAGAGAAGAAGAGATTTTTCCCTGCCCCCGCCCAAAGAAACTGTTCTAGATCTGGCCAGGAAGGAAGGTTTTGAGGTAATTGGCATAGGTAAGATTGAGGACATCTTTGCTGGTCAGGGGCTAACGGAGGCCATTCACGCCAAAAACAATTCTCAGGGTATGGAAACCACCTTAAGAAAGACCAGGGAGCGGTTTGCTGGAATCATCATGGTTAACCTGGTAGATTTCGACACCCTCTATGGCCACCGCAATGACGTTTCCGGCTATGCCAGAGCTCTGGAAGAGTTTGATCTCAAACTTCTGGAAGTTCTGCAGGCTATGAGGGAAGAGGATGTCCTTTTTGTTACCGCTGATCACGGCTGTGACCCTACTACCGAAAGTACGGATCACTCCCGGGAATACGTGCCCGTTCTTATTTACGGAGAGAAAATCAGGGCTGGCGTTGACCTGGGTACCAGAGAATCCTTTGCCGACCTGGGTAAAACGGTGGCTGAACTTTTGGGAGTGGAGGGGGAGATTTATGGGCGGAGCTTTGCTGGAGAGGTCATGGCACGTGTGCAGAATTAGCCAAGGTCTTGGCTTGCTGATCAAAAGACAGGTATGCTTCAAACTAGGGAGGAAGAAAGTTGGACCTCAGACCAACAGTTTCTGTCGTTCGATGTGAGGGCGTAGACGATCTGGAGAAGGTTAAGGATGCGGTTTTGGGTTCCCTTGATTTGATAGGTGGCCTGAAAACCATTTTACGCCGGGGCGATCAGGTCTTGATAAAGCTAAACCTACTTGCTCCAAGGAGCTACAAATCTGGCGCAACCACCAATCCGCACATCGTCGCAGCCCTAATTGATCTCTCAAGACAGTTAGGGGCAAAAAGGATAATTATCGGCGAGGGCGCAGCCGTTGGGCACGATACCGAAAAGGCGTTCGATGAATGCGGATTTAGGGTGCTGGCAACTGATAAGCAAGTCGAGCTTGTGGATTTCAAGAAGAGCGAGTTTGTCCCGATGAGTATTTCCAACGGACGGGTCCTGAGGAGAATAAGGGTTCCCAAGGAGCTGGTTGATTCAGATGTGATAATCAACGTTCCCGTGATGAAGACCCATGATGTTTTTCCAGCCACCCTTGGGCTAAAGAACATGAAGGGAATCATCCCCGAAAGGGACAAGAAGAGATTCCATAGCTGGGGGCTTTCCCAATGCATAGTGGATCTGAACAAGGTGGCCCTGCCCCAGGTTACCGTGATTGACGGAACTATTGCCATGGAGGGAATGGGGCCCGCCCATGGAACTCCAGTCAACCTGGGAATCTTAATCTCATCCATTGATACGGTGGCAGCTGATACCGTAGCATCGCTGGTAATGGGTATAGATCCAGAGTCGATAGAGTACTTGCGGCTGGCCTCAGAGCAGGGCCTTGGTTGTGGAATCATCTCGGAGATTGAGGTTCGCGGCCTGCAGGTCGAAGAGGTTAAGAGAAAATTTAGCAGGCTAGTACTTGAATCTGGGGAGTTCTTGAAGCACGGGATAAGGATTATGGAAGAGGGGGCATGCAGTGGATGCAGAAACACCTTGTCCGCCGTATTTAGCAAATTGGTTTCAGGTGATCAAATACAGTTGATTGGGGATACTACCTTTGTCCTGGGCCAGGATGCCGAGCTTCTGGCGGACTTTGAGGGGAGGCTTGTTAAGTTTGGCTCCTGTGCCAAGCTGATTTGCCCGGGGAAAGGGAAATATATCCCGGGATGTCCTCCTCACCCGGAAGATGTTATGGAGTGCGTTTTGTAAAGCTGATATTTCTCTGGGAGAGAGGTTATTCGGTTTTCGCTCCAGACCACCGAGGTCATGGCAGAAGTGAGGGAGAAAGGGTTCACGTTGATCATTTTTCCGACTGTCTCTTCGATTTTCAACGAGACTGAAAAGCCGAGCAATCCCCCAAAAGCGGATTAGAAAAACTTGAAATCGTCCTTTCCGATTCAGTTCGGATATTTTTGAACAGACACTACCAGTTAGGGAGTATAGTGGTTGCCCGGATGGACTTCACTGGCGAAGGGGCTTATGATTACGCCTTGCACGGAACGCTTGTGGCGAAGATTATCAACGCTATTGCATCTGATGCTTCCCTACTGAACGCCAAAGCAGTAGACCGCTATGGCGACGTGGATGAAATAGCGGTCTTTCAGGCCCTCGAGTGGTCGCTGGACAACGGAGCAGACATAGCCAATCTTTCGCTGGGTTTTCAGCGGGAGTGTCACGGAGACTGCTGGCTCTGCCAATTTGTGGATACCTTGGTGGAACAAGGGATGGCCGTTGTTGCTGCTGCTGGTAATTGGGGGCCTTCTGACAGCACGATCTCGTGCCCGGGCAATGCGGCCCGTGCCGTGACGGTTGGGGCAACAGAAGCGGGGGCAATTACTCCTTACAGCAGTCGTGGAAGAGCGGACCAGGAGAAACCTGACGTCGTGGCTCCAGGAACGATAGAGGTTGGGAGATTCCATTTGAGTGGAACATCCATCGCAGCACCGATGGTAGGTGGGATCCTGGCTTCGCTTTATGGGCCATACGAGCGGCAAAAGGTTTTAGGCTCCCTAAGCACTGGTTGTGCTGATTTGGGCTTTTCCCGCAATCAGCAGGGGTATGGCCAGATAGATGCTCACAAAATTTTGGAGGTGCTTTAACATGGCAAGGATACTGGTTAAAACCAAAGAGCCTAAGGAGGTCCAAGATCTACGTAAGCATGGCAAGATCATTTTCCTCTCCTCGCTGGTGGACGTTGTCGGTATCGAAACAACGGAGGCAGAGGTAGAAAAAATAAAAGGGCTTGTCGGCGAAGACCGGGTTAGAGAAAGCGCACGAGGAACAGTCCAAAAGGACTGATGAATTGCAGCGATGTGGGACTCGGCCCAGCGCCCAGCATTCAATAGAGGCGACTTGTCAAGAGAAAAAATTCCCCCTTCCCGCCCGTAGCCCGGTACCTAACCGCTTTTTTTATAAGTGGCTCTTGATGAAATTCCAGTATCCCCTAAGGAAGAATATGGCATTCATAGAGAAAGACCTACCCATTGAGAATTTGAATCCTGTTGCTATGGGAGAGGGCAATGCCAAAAAGCCCATTTATCAGATGCACAAGTGGTGGGCCAGAAGACTGGGCAGCGTGTTCCGCATGATTACTTTGTCTGCCTTTAGCTCCGATGAAGAATCAGCACAAGGGGTCTGGAAGAAGTTCTGTGGCGGTGCAAATCTAAGCGGAAAAACTGTCTTGGATCCGTTTATGGGTGGCGGGACAACAGTTGTTGAAGCTCTCAGACTAGGCTGCAGGGTCATAGGTGTTGACGTCAATCCCGTAGCATGGTTCGTAACAAAAAAGCAGATTGAGCCTGTTGACATCGAGGCTCTGGACACCTGTTTTGAACATTTGGAGCAGACGGCTGGCGAGTTCATCAAGAGCTATTACAAAACTCAGTGCCCTCGTGGACATGAAGCAGAAGTTATGTACTTTTTCTGGGTGAAAGTTGCTCAATGTCACTCTTGTGGAGCAGTACTCAGGTTATTTTCTAACTATGAACTATCGCGCCGCAGTCATGTCAATGTGTCCATTTGCCCTCGTTGCTTACAAATCGTTGAGACTGTTGGTTACAACCAAAAGACAAAATGTCCCGAGTGCCACATGATATTTGACCCACGTAAGGGTATATCTGGTAGGGGTATATTCCGCTGTACCGAATGTGGAGCGCAGGGAAAGATTCTGGATGCTGTGGCCAGGAAAGGTAGGGCCTTGGACGTTCAACTACATGGATTGGAGGGGTACTGCACGGATTGCGGGCGATTTTTCAAACGGGTCGATGAGGACGATCTTCGTCTCTACGAGAAGGCTAGACACGAATTCATCCATCGACGCCAAAGTTTGCTTATTCCGCACCAGGCTATCCCTATAGAGGGTCGGAGCGACCCGCGTCCTGTTAACCACGGCTACTTCTACTTTTGGCAGCTCTTCAACGAACGGCAACTACTGTGTTTGTCTACTTTGCAGGAGGAAATACTGAAATTGCCTGATCCAAACATCAAAGAGTTGATGCTCATCGCCTTTTCTGATTGTCTGGACGCTAATAACATGTTTTGTAAATATGAGGTGGAGTGGCATAAGATTTCTCTCTTCTTTGGCCTGCATGCCTATCATCCGATTGAGCGTCCTACAGAGAATAATGTCTGGGGCACCAGGTACGGACGGTGCACCTTTGTGAAATGTTTTGAGAAAGTCCGGCGAGCAAAAGGGTTTGCCCAGAGGCCATACGAACAATTAGTTGACGCCAGAGGTAGTAGATTCAGCAAACGCACTGGCACAGAACGTATAGAGGCATATCTGACGGAGTCTTTTAGTCAACTAAAGAAGCACGACAACGCCTCGCTGTTGAAATGCCAAAGTTCGGAAGATCTGTCATTTCTGCCGAATAAGTCGGTAGATGCCGTCATAACGGACCCACCGTATTTTGATAATGTTCAGTATTCTGAACTAGCTGACTTTTTCTATGTGTGGCTGCGACTGGCTTTGAAAGATGAGTACCTCTGGTTCAAACCAGACCTTTCCAGTCGTCCCGATGAGATTGTGAAGAATGACAGGCTCGGTAAAACTACTGATTTTTTTAGTCAGGGTTTGTTTAGGGTTTTCAAGGAATGCCACCGCGTTCTAAAGGACGAGGGGCTTCTTATCTTTACCTTCCACCATATCAGAACCTGGGCCTGGGAAAACATCGCCCAGGTTCTGATCGATGCAGGCTTTTATGTCTCCGCAAGTCCCATCGTCCGGTCCGAAGGGAAAAGTGGATTTCATAGTAATGATGGTAATATTCGCTACGATTGTGTATTAGTATGTCGGAAGAGAGCGGGTCAATGGATGGAGCGCCCCTGGGCTTCCGCGAAAGAGCAGATTCTTCAAGATGCAGTTCAGTGGACTCGCAGGACGCTGGAGTCAGGTATGCTGGTTAACGAAGTTGACGTCTTTACCATCGTGATGGGTAAGACTCTCGAATACTGCACCAAGGTATTTCCATATATGTTCTTTGATAATAATACAGTGAGTATCTCAAATGCAATGGAGGAAATGAAGAACTTTGTAGACCACGTGGCTGAAAACGCCAGAGGGATCCAAAAGCCACTACCCAAAGCTTATGCCCAGAGTGCTGAGCAACTCTTATTATTTCTAAAAGAGTCAGAAACACGGTATCGTAATCAGAGATCTAGGTAAAAGGACTTTGGGATCGAGGCTCTGCCGGCTGAGTATAAAAAGATTGTAGGTAATTGTTATCTGGCTTCATCACCTGAAATGCGAGCAGGAAGATAGCTACTACTTCAAATATCGGGGGGCTCACGAAGTAAAAGAGATCGATGGGTTCAGAGTTGAATTAGAACCATTTCTGACAACAAAAAAGCACCTCCTAAAAAGAGGTGCTTATTACCAGGTGCATTATTCGCAATTAGATTAGCGACGCTGCCAGATAAGCCCGAATGTTCCCAGCGCCAGCGCCAGGCCACCCAGCAGGGCAACCCCACCGAGGCCAGTGGTAGTCCACCAGACATAGCAAATGGTACGATCGGTGACTGCCAAAGCCCATTGAGCTGCTGCTATCATCCATGCACCCAGCACGGCCATAGCCAGGCCGAACAGCGCTCTCGTGTCCAACTTGCCCATTTCTTACCTCCTCCCTTGAAAATAATCAATTTTCATGCGACGTGGTGCGCTGCGCCGCATGGGTGATTTGTAAGTTATTGATTACTGAGGATGTCTCGCTTCTATAATGGCTATCGCAATCCCAAGCCCAATAATGCAAAGCCCAGCTACCAAACTCGTCCACCACATCCAATCCACATACCCTACTAGCCCCTGACCCCATTGGCCCACCAGTACTATCCAGAGACCCAAAATTGCTAAAGCTACTCCTATTAAGCATCTACCTGGTTGCTGTCGCTTCATTATTGATATCCTAAATTCAGTATTTCAAAGCGCATATGTTTACCGCACAAGCAAGGGTAGTTTTTGTCACACTTATCTCTTGCTTAGAGGTTATTCCCATTCTTATGTTCTATGTTTATTTTCACCTTTCTCGAAGCCTTTGTCAAGACCCTTTGGTTTAGATTTCTTATCTGAGGCAACACGGCCGCTCTCATTCTTTTCTATCCGGGGATGAAGGTGCTTTATCCTCCGGTAACGTAACTGCAAATGGATGGAGAATATCAAAATTGGGAGGGCGATAACCTGAACCAGATCCAGCCCGGCAAATACGGGTCGAACTGGGTCGGCTCTGAAGAACATTATAATAAACCGCCCTGCAGAATGTCCAACCAGGAAGACCAAGAAGGGCATCCCTTTGGGGAGAAGATGGGCACGCAGCGCCAGTAAAATACTGAGCAAAGCCAGGAACCATAGTATCTCATAAAGTGGTGCTGGATGGATTGGTACTCTTCTAGCTATCCAATCCGCGGGTAGAAAGCTAGCAGGATGGGTATAGACGAAGCCCCAGGGTAGGGTAGTAGGAGTCCCATAGCAACATCCTTGGACAATGCATCCAACTCGCCCCAGTGAAAGACCAGCCAGCAGTGGCACAGTGATAAGGTCCAGGAACCGAAGCAAAGGCAATCGGCGCCAATGAGCATAAACTGCTACCGTAGCCAGCCCACCGATAATCATTCCGTATTGGGAAAATCCTCCCAACCAAAAGGCAGGAATAAGCATTGGGTCAGCCAGGTAGAGCTCAGCCTTGTCTATTACATGTACCAGTCTCGCGCCCACCAATCCACCAGGCACAGCGGCTAAGAAGAACGCCAAAATCTGCCCATGTGAAAATCCATAGCGCCTGGCCAAAGCCAGGGCGAGAAACAAACCTAACAGAATAGCGGACACGATGAAAATGGCGTATAGAGGTATTGCTAGCGAAGCCAACCTTACGTTTGGATCCACCCCGATGTAAAACATTTCCCTTCCTCTTTTAGGTATATGTCTACTAATTCCCTCAACTGCCGGGCATTTTTTAGGGCGTATCCATAGGCGTCATTATTAAAATAGGCGTATACATCTATGTCCTGCTTTAGCCATCCAGAGATCTTCTTGGCCCATTTTTCAAACTCTTCCTCAGAATAGTCAGATCCGTAAAGAATCTGGCCTCCGTGGAATCTAAGATAAGTGAAGTTGGCCGTTATCACCTGGGCGGTAGGGAAACCAGGAGAATCAGGAATACAGAGAGCTATATTTTTTTTCTTCAAGACTTCGTACACTTCCTCGTCAAGCCAGGTGGGGTGACGAAATTCAAAGCTATAGCG
Source organism: Candidatus Hakubella thermalkaliphila (assembly GCF_013281975.1). GTDB lineage: Bacteria > Actinomycetota > Humimicrobiia > Hakubellales > Hakubellaceae > Hakubella > Hakubella thermalkaliphila. The sequence goes on from NZ_BLRZ01000020.1 coordinate 8,745, forward strand.
GAGGTTAGAGGGGAGAATCTCTATAAAATCCTCCAGTCGAGAAAGGTTTTTAGCAAAGTTAGGAGGAAGCTGGAAAAGGATGGGGCCCAGTTTTTCCTCCAGGGCCCGGGTATTTGCCAGAAATTTCTTCCAGGCTTCCTCCGCATCCTTTAACCTTTTGATGTGGGTTATGTAGCGGCTGGCCTTAACCGCAAAGAGGAACCCTTTGGGCACCTTAGATTTCCAATCTTCAAAAGTATTCTTGGCAGGGAGATGATAGAAGGAGTTGTTGATTTCTACGGTGTCGTAGCTTTGGGCATAAAAAGGAAGCTGACCTCTGGTCTGCAAGCCTTCCGGGTAAAAAACCCCGTATTCCCAGTGCTTATAACTCCATCCTGATGTTCCAATGCGTACTTGGGCCATTTTGTATCCTTGATATTCTGGGGGCAGGCAGTCAGAAAGAGAGATGTCCCACTCACAAAGTTTGCCCTTAAGGGTATTATATAATATGCTTGCTTAGAAGACAGGTCTGGATAATAAGAATAACCATGGAAGTAATTACCAGTCACACTAACACAGATTTTGATTCCTTTGCGGCCATGATAGCGGCCAGGAAAATCTATCCTGATGCTATTATGGCCTTTTCGGGGTCTCTCAATCCCAATGTAAGAGATTTCTATTCCCTTCACGCCGATGTGCTTGTCTTTGCTGACCCGGACCAGATCGACCTGGACCGAATTAAAAGGTTGATCATAGTGGATACCAGAAGCGCTCACCGTTTGGGAGAGTTCAGAAGTGTGGCGGAGAGGGAGGATGTGGAGGTGTTGGTCTTTGATCATCATCCTGTGGCTGAGGGAGACCTCCGGGTGGAGAGGGATTTCTCCCAGATGCTGGGAACTACAACTACTATTTTGTTGGAGATGATCAAGGAGAAAGGGATAGAGATAAGCCCTTTGGAGGCAACCATCTTTGCCCTGGGTATTTACGAGGAGACAGGTTCTTTGACCTATTCCACCACTACAGCCAGGGATGTGGAGATGCTGGCCTTTCTTATGTCCCAGAAAGCTAATCTGGAGGTAGTGAGGACCTTTCTGGGTGCTCCTCTCTCCCGAGAACAGCACCAATTGCTGGAGAAGCTCATCTTTTCATCCCATAAAGTGAGGATAAATGATGTAGACATTCTTATTTCCACAGCAGAAATGGAGCAATATATAGATGGTCTGTCCATACTGACTAACAAGTTGGGCGAGATAGAGGAGAGTAGAGTCATCTTTACTGCAGCCGGAACCCAGGACAGGATCTATATGGTGGGAAGGAGCAGAATGGAAGAGGTAGACGCTTCCAGGGTGCTGGCTCATTTTGGAGGAGGCGGTCACCCCCAGGCTGCATCGGCTGTGGTTAGAGACTCCTCCCTGGCCCAGCTGGAAAGAAAACTAATCTCTGTGCTGAAGAAAGAGGTCAGGAAGCCCCAGGTGGCGGGGAACCTAATGTCGCGGCCGGTCAAGACCATAGACAGCGAGACTACCATTTTGGAGGCAGGAAATATCATGACTAAATACGGTCATGCTGGCCTTCCCATAGTCCAGGGAGACAAGTTAATAGGAGTGATATCCAGAAAAGACGTGGACAAAGCTATTGGGCACGGCCTGGGACATGCACCGGTAAAGGGCTTCCTATCCAAAGAAGTGGTTACGGCTGATCTCACAACTAGCATAATGGAACTTCGCACTATGATGATCGAGCACAACATAGGCAGGATACCTGTAGTGGATAAAGGAAAGCTGGTAGGTATCATCACCAGAACTGATCTTCTCAGAGCTCTCCATGGATCCGATTATATCTCGGGTAGGGAACAGCTTCCCCCATCGGGAGTTATTATCGAAACAAGTGAGATAAAAAAGCGGATCAAGGATCTGTTACCCCACTTTATCCAGGAGGTCCTGGAGAAGACCGGACAGATAGCTTCCGAGCTGAATGTGAAAGCTTACCTGGTAGGGGGGATAGTAAGAGATATTCTGCTCAATCAACCCAATTTTGATCTGGATATAGTTATCGAAGGGGACGGCATCACCTTTGCTAAAAGGCTGACGGAAATTATCGGAGGAAGGATAAGGACTCATCAAAAGTTTGGAACAGCGGTGCTGATACTGAAGAACGGTTTCCATGTGGATATCGCTACGGCCCGGACTGAATTTTACGAGTATCCAGCCGCCTTACCTTCGGTGGAGAGGGGATCAATCAGACAGGATCTCTACAGACGAGATTTCACTATCAATGCCATGGCTATCTCCCTGAACGAAGACACTTTTGGGGAGGTTCTGGATTTCTTTGGCGGCCAAAGGGATCTGGCTAAGAGGAAAATCAGAGTTCTTCACAATCTAAGCTTTATCGATGATCCGACCAGAATCTTCCGAGCGGTCAGGTTTGAGCAAAGGTTTGGTTTCCAGATGGATGGTAGCACAGAGATCTTGCTAAAAAGAGCTCTAGGTATGGAGCTGGTAGAGGAACTGACCTCTTCTCGGGTCAGGGACGAAATTATCCTTATTCTCTCCGAGCCGGAACCCTGGAAAGCGGTCAAACGTCTGGCAGAGCTGGGAGTCACCAAAATCTTGCACCCTCACCTGGCAATAGACGAGGTGCGTCTGGAGGATCTCGAGAAGATCGACCGTTCTTATGTCCAACTGCAGGAATTTTTCTGTGAGAGCCCCAGGCGATGGCTATGTTTGCTCATGGGGTTGCTTATGGATTTTCCTCCTCAGGAAGTTAGCGCCTGGACGCTGAAGATGAAGTTTAGGAAGAGGGATATTCGCAAGATGGAGGAGTCCATCCGTAACTTTGCCCATACGGCTGAAAATCTAAGCTCCAGAAATCTGAAGGATAGCCAGATTTATCTTTTCTGTCAAGGACTGAGTGCGGAGACCCTGGTTCTGCTTCATGCTTTGAAACCAGCAACCTCCAAATGCATAGAAAAGTACGTTGAGAACCTGAAGGATGTACAAGTGGAGATTTCGGGCCGGGATCTCAAAGAAATGGGCTACAGGCCAGGGCCCCTCTTTCGTAAGGTTCTTATGGTCCTTCTCTTGGCCAGGATCGATGGGCAGGTACGTAACCGGGAAGAAGAGGAGAAGTTTGTAAGACAGTGGATGGAGGTAGAGGGACTACCAGGACATGAAAGGCGCCGTGATTGAAGGAGCCTGCTTATCACTACGAGGTGGCCATGGCTCACCAATGTGGAAAATTGTTCTTGTTATCCACGGACATTTCAAAGCGACTACTTTAGCTCGGGACCGCTTGTATCTAAGAGAATCTGGCCCTCCCCATACCGAGGGCTACAGCAGACGTACCTAACTAAACTTAAGGAGTCACACATGATTGACGGTCTTACTCACCTTATCTTAAGAGCAGTAATTATATTGCCCGGTCTCATATTGGGCGTCGTTCTTCACGAGGTAGCTCATGGATATGTAGCTTATCGGTTCGGTGATCCCACGGCTAAGAACATGGGGCGACTTACCCTTAATCCTATACCTCACCTTGACCTTTTTGGATCCGTGCTTTTGCCGCTGTTGCTTCTTCTATCTGGCTCCCGTATTCTCTTCGGCATGGCCAAGCCGGTACCCATAAATCCCTATTTTTTCCGGGATTTTCGCCGGGGCTTGAGATATGTAGGCCTGGCTGGCCCACTGGCCAACATCTTGGTAGCTCTGATAGTAGGCAATGTTCTCGGCCTGGCTATCAATGTTCTGGCCAACTTGTCCAATCTAGGTATGGCCGGTCAGATCATGAACATTCTCTACCAGGTGACTATAGCTGCTGTATCTATCAACATCTTTCTGGCTATCTTTAATCTTATTCCCATCCCCCCTCTGGACGGTTCCCGCATTGTGGCCTCCTTTCTATCTTACCGGGACATGGAGAGGTACTTCTCTGTGGAAAGATATGGAATTCTGATCATCTTCGGTCTGTTCTTTTTCTTTTCTTCCGTCTTCTGGGCCATAGTATCACCCTTTTTCAATCTGCTCTTCACAGCCAGCACTTTGTGGAGATTTTTACTTTAATTGCTATATTTTTGGAGCCTGGCTCATTGTAAGACGGACCCTTTGAGCTGGCGGACAAGCCAGCACGTCAGATGAAACAGTACCCCAGTAGTCAAAATAATAGCCTATTGACCAAAGCAATCTCTCAGGAGAGGCCTGCCTCGAAGCTTTTGATCGGAGAACTCTCGCAGCTTCTTAACTTAATCTGCTACCCGGTCTTTGGTAAGAACTCTTCTGTACCGTTTTATTTTTCCCCCAATCTGAGTTATACTATCCTAAAAATTTGAGGGGGAAGGTGAATGAGGAGAGTCTTAACTGGCTTCCGGCCTACCGGGAGGCTCCATCTGGGTCACTATCATGGCAACGTACAAAACCTGATCCGCTTGATGGACCAATATGAATGCTTCTTTTTCATTGCTGATTGGCATGCTATAAGCACTGAGTATAGCGACACCAGTGCTTTAAGGGAAAATACTCGAGAGGTAGCTATAGATCTCATCTCAGCCGGTCTTGATCCCGAAAAATGCGTTCTCTATCGACAGTCTGATATTACCCCGGTGGCTGAACTTTTTCTTTACCTGGCCATGGTTGCCCCGGTCTCCTGGCTGGAAAGGTGCCCTACCTACAAGGAACAGGTAGTTCAACTGGCCTCTAAAGAAGTCTCCACCCTGGGATTTTTGGGTTACCCGGTTCTTCAATGTGCGGACATAATAATCGTTCACGGGGAGATCGTTCCCGTGGGAGAAGATCAACTTCCCCATCTGGAACTCTGTCGGGAGATTGTCAGGAGGTTCAATTTCCTCTACGGCGATTATTTCAAAGAGCCAGAGGCTCTCCTATCTGAAGTTAAGCGCCTGCCGGGAACCGATGGACGCAAGATGTCCAAGAGCTACGGAAATGCCATATATCTCAGCGACGACCCGGACACCATCAGAAAAAAAGTGCGCCAGATGATCACCGATCCACAGAGGATCTACCGGACTGACCCCGGCCATCCTGAAATCTGTCTGGTATTCGATCTTCACGAGATCTATAGCAGCGAGGAGATAGCAAAGGTAGAGGAAGATTGCCGTGAGGCCCGCATCGGGTGTACTCAGTGCAAAGATTTATTGGCCAGGAGAATCGCTGACTCACTGGCTTCTTTCCGTCAGAAGAGAAAAGATCTACTGGAAGATGAGGGAAGGATCGAGGGCATCTTTGCCCAGAGCAGAGAGAAGGTTCTCAAAATAGCCGATAAGACTATGGCTGATGTCCGAAATCTCTTGAAGCTGTGATGGGCTATCGGTTGACTCTGGAGAGATTTCAAGGACCCATAGAGCTGCTGGTTGAGCTTATCCAGCAGCAAACTCTGGACATCTACCAGATATCGATATCCCAGATTGCAAACGGTTTCCTATCTTATCTTGAGCACCTGGCTGAAGCTGACCTTAACGAGATCAGCTCTTTTGCTCTCTATGCCTCTCTGTTGATGGAGCTGAAATCCAGATCCCTTCTTCCTTCGGAGAACCAGGTAGATCACGAGGAAGAAGAGCCGCTCTCTCCTGAGGAGCTTTTCCTTAGAATGGTGGAGTATAGAAAATTTAGAAAAGCAGTTCGCTATCTAGAACAGCACGCAGAACAGGAGAAGTGCTTCGGCCGACAGGCAGAACTGGAGGAAAGATTTGTAAAGATCAGGCCGGACTTTCTGGCTTCGGTCAGGAAGGAGGATCTTGCTCTCATTCTGCTGAGCCTGGAAGGAAGAAGAGTAAGGGAGCCTCTCCCCATGATTTACCTGACTCCCTTATTTAAGAACGTGGAGGAGGAGATTTTTAGGATCAAAGAGGAGCTGAAAGAGAGACTAAATCTGTCTTTTCGGGAGCTTACTCAGAACTACAGTGACAAGATGGATATCATAGTGACATTTCTGGCGATATTGGAGCTTTACAAAAGAGGAGATATTTTGATAGATCAGATTGGGACTTTTGGAGACATTATCATCTCCCGAGCGGAGCAACTCTCCCTTCCAGCATGACCGTTCCAGCACTGAAAGGCGTAATTGAGGCCATCCTTTTTGTCAGTGATCGGCCCCTCAGGATTGCAGAAATAGCGGAAGTTCTGGGCCAGGATAAGAAAGAGATCAACGCTGCTCTCCAGGAACTGAAGAGGGAGTACCAAGATGGCCAGCGGGGAATAGCAATTAGAGAGGTAGGGGAAGGATATAAGCTCTTCACCAATCCCTGCTACACCAGCGCGGTAGAGAAATTCGTGGCCTCTTCTATGCGGGGTTATCTCACTCAGGCAGCCCTGGAGACTCTTTCCATCATTGCTTACAAACAACCGGTTACTCGAGCCCAGATTAGTTTCATCCGGGGGGTAAACTCCGACTCCGTGGTGAAAAGTCTGCAGGATAAGGAGTTGATTGCCGAATCGGGGAGATTGAACGTCCCTGGCAACCCTATCCTGTATGTAACTACGGATAAATTTTTGGAGAGTATGGGTCTGAGATCTCTGAAGGACCTTCCTCCTCTGGAGGAGTTCGAGCTGAGTGAAGAGGAATTGGCTGAGCTGAGGAGTAGAATTTCAATGTGATCTACCAACGATAGAGAAATTTATCCAGATCTTTGCGCAGTTCCTCTAAGCTGGTTTAGATATCTGGTTCTTGATACCCCCAAGACCTAGACCTCCCGGGTGGCTTTGACACTATGCTCTTTAGCATATTACAAAAGTTGTAGCCGATGATGGATAATTAGATCATCTTGAGACATGGCTGACTCCTTATCTTTTGTTGTATTTAATAGTTGCGCAGAATTTTCCTGCATGCTATTATTTTCCCGTACGGGAAAAATTGCTTTTAGGGGAAAATTATGAACAGGGAAGAGGAAATTATTTCTCAACTTATCAAAGACTTTCAAAGGATAATTCCGAATGGGAAAGTAATCGGTAAGCAGAAAGTTGAGAAAAAACCCTATGATCTTGTCTTTGATGTTCAGATAAACAAAACCAGGAAGAAGCTTGTCTGCGAAGTAAAATCTGCAGGTCAACCCCGTTATCTCTACCAGGCTATTGGTCAGCTAAAGTTGGGTATTTCCGCTGAGAAGGATGCATACCCTATAATTGTCGCCCCCTATATTTCTGAGCGAGGAAGGAATATCTGCAAGGAGGCAGGAGTTGGTTTTATAGATCTTCAGGGCAATGTATTTTTGAAATTCAACAGCATCTTGATAGACGTACAGCAGGTAGGGGTGAAAGACCGAGCTATGGGTATAGATCGTGTAAGTGTCAAAAAGATGGAGAAGAGAACCCTGAGGCGTCTCTTCTCACCCGTATCGTCGCGAGTGATAAGAGTAATGCTAGAAAATTCAAAAGAAGTTTGGACCCTTAGAGCCCTATCTACTGAAGCAGAGGCAAGCTTAAAGCAAACCTACCTTGTAACCAATACTTTAGATGAGGAAGGTTTTGTTGATAAGAAAAGAGGCGCGATCACCTTAACTAGGCCAGGTGAGCTGCTTGATCTTTGGGCCAGTAGCTACAATATCACGATCAATGAGATCCAAACTTTTTATTCCTTTGAGAAGAATCCAACGTCTTTAATGAAAAAGGCAAGCGCACTGGCGAGAGAAAAAGGTCTGAAATACGCTTTCACTCTCCATGCAGGAGCTTCCCTTGTTGCCCCGTTCGTTCGCTTTACAGATGTTCATTTTTACCTTGCTGGTTCTCGTGGTTTTTGGGTTAAAGAACTTGATCTTCGTCCAGTAGAGTACGGAGGGACTGTGCATCTGATAATCCCCTATGATAAAGGAGTGTTCTATAATAGGCAGATTGTTGGGGATATGGTGACTGTGTCGAACACCCAACTTTACCTCGACTTACACAATTATCCTGCCAGAGGAAAAGAACAAGCGGATTTCTTGCGGGCACAAAAGCTTTCTTTCTAAAAGGAGTAGGAATTGCCAAGACTTAGTGGCGACTACGAGCTTGAAGTAACGGAAGCTTCAAAATCGGTTTTGGTTGAACTTATGACCATCCTTAAAAGCTATGCTGATGCTCTGGTTTTGATTGGTGGATGGGCCCCCTATTTCTTACTGGAGAAGCATAAATCCCCAACTTCCGACTTTAGGCACGTGGGCTCCGTCGATATTGATCTGGTAATAGATCCTCAAATCATCGATGAAGAAAGATACGCTACCATTACTAAGATGCTTTTGGATCGGGGATATAGGCCCTCCCCTCAAATTTTCTACCAATTCGAGAAAAAATAGTCTCCTCTTTGGATCAGAGGGAATACGTCGTGGGAGTAGACTTTCTAACTCCGAAGCCGGAGAAAGGCAAGGGAAGAAAGCACCGTCATCGTTTGGTGCAGCCAGATTTGCGAGCAAGAACTTTGGAGGGCGCTGAAATTGCACTGAAACATAACTGGGAATGTTCCTTGTCGGGGATACTGCCCGAGGATGGAGGAACGACAGTTACCCTCAGAGTTGCTGATATAGTAAGCTCTCTCGCACTTAAAGGCATCGCTCTTGGCGAAAGATATGCTGAAAAAGATGCATATGACATCTATGTACTTCTTTCCTATTATAGAGACGGTCCTAGGGATGTAAGGGACGAACTTAAGCCTTACCTGAGCGACAAATTTCTTCAGAAAGGGCTAAGCAGTATAGAATCTAGATTCAGAAGTCCAGAGGCAGAGGGTCCATCATGAGTTGCCAATTTTCTGATTCAAACCAATCCCGAACTAATTAAACGAACAAAAATGGATGCTTATATGACTGTAAGAGAGTTCTTCGAACAGTTGAAATAATAAGTAGTGTTAAAACCATAAAAGGACTAAAACAAATCTGCAGATATGAAGAATGTTCAAAGAGGTCGTGTTATGAATAACAAAATATTTTGGTGTAGAGAATGCAACGTTCCAACATTACAAAGGCAGTGTGAAAATTGTGGTTCGGAAGCTGCCAAAATATGTTCAGACTTGAAACCAGTGTTTGAGAAAGAATGCAAATTTTTGGAAAAAGAAATGGATAAGAGGTTGCCAGGCAATAGCTGGCAAAATGGACTTTGGATGAGATATAAGACCATATGGTTTAACGGGAAAAGACTGTTTCGACTTTCTGCGAATGGGAAACCGACAATTATGAAAGAGTACCTCTGCAGAGATAATCTAACTAATTTAGATCATTACATAACCGCAGAGATTCTTTACAAAGCAAACAAGTCAACTTTGGATGAATTAGAAAAAGAAGCTGTCTCATTTATTAGAGAAATCATTAAATCCTATCCGAAAAGAGAACCCGTCGTCTCTTTTAGTGGAGGGAAAGACAGTACTGTTGTTTCACATCTGGTTAGAAAAGCCCTCGAAACCGATAAAGTTTTACACATATTTGCCAATACTACCATAGAATATCCCGACACCCACAATTACATGGACAGATTCTTCGGAAATAATGGGGGAATTCCTCTTCGCGAAAATTCAAGCGATCAAGCATTTCTTGAAATGTGTAAACTTATTGGACCTCCAAGTATGCTTAATGCATGGTGTTGTAGTGTATTCAAAGCGAGTCCCATATCGCGATTGATTAACGAAGTCAAAGGCGAAGAAGGTGTGATTAGTTTCGAGGGCGTGAGAAGGAGAGAATCAAGCCGACGAAGAAATCGAGAACCAATCTACCATAACAAGAAGATAGCTCATCAGCTTTCTGTTTATCCCATATTAGAGTGGCGAGAAATTGAGGTTTGGCTTTTCATTCTAAGTAAACGACTGGATTTCAATGATGCATACAAAAAAGGACTCCCAAGAGTTGGGTGTATGTATTGTCCTTACACTAATGCCTTTAATGAATACCTTATCAGTAAAGAATATTCGTCAAGCTACAAAAAATGGATTCGATTTTTGGAAGAATTTGCAAAGTCAATTAAGAAAGAGGCCCCGTCTGAATATGTCTCATCTGGTGCGTGGAAAAAGAGAGTAGGTAGAAGTGAAGAAGTGGGAGAGGGCCTTGTCTACGTAAGAAAAGTTCCGTGTCTTAAGAATGTGAACGCTATGCACTTTATTTTAGATAAACCTATTTCGATAGACTTTATTGAGCGATTCAAACCCTTTGGACGGATACAAGAATTCTCAGACCATATGGGCGCGGGATTTATTGTGAAAGATGTCGCTACGGAGGAGGAGCTTTTTATGCTCAAAAGAGTAAACGATATTTCGATACTGGAAAAGGAAAGTAGGGTTAACCCAAGCTGGAAGTTGGGAAGGGAGTTTATTTGTGTTGACATATTAACAAGCAAAAATAGTCGCTATTTGCTCCAATCTATTGAACGCCAAATGAGGAAATTTCAAGCGTGCGTATTATGTGGAGCTTGTGTGGGAATCTGTCCCACAGATGCGATTGCTATAAACCCACATTTTAAGATCTCAGAACTTAGATGTTCTCATTGTGGAAGATGTCTAAATACAAGGTTTCTACGGGATTCGTGTGTAGCTTTACATGCAAGCCAGCAAACAAGGAGATACAGAGATGGCAATAGGCTATAGCCAGAACTTTGGAATGGAAAGAAAAATTATAGCAACCGCCTTAAATGCTTTTTCTAGAAAAAGGTATATTCAACGTCAAGAATTGATGCGTTTGCTTGGTGTCGGTGATAACAAAGCTGAGGCTACCGTCACCTGGTTAGGATACTTAGGCCTAAGAGACAATATGAACAGTGAGTTAACGGCTTTTGGCAATTCATTGTTAACCTTTGATCCTAATTTCGAAGACCCCATCACTCAATGGGTTTTTCACTACAAACTTGCTAGTAATCCTGAAGCTGAGGTGTGGTATGTATTAACAAACGAATTTCTACCGAATCGAACACGCTTTTCCTCTGAGGATGCAATCGATTTTCTGGCTTCAAATGGTCTACGATCTAAAAATGATAAACACCTAAGGTCAGATGTCTCAATATTTCTAAGATCGTTTATATCAAAAGAGGCTCTTGGAAAGACGGAATATCTTAAGACAGAAAGTCAACCGAAGCGAACCGTATCCCAAAATAAGTTTTACAAAAATCCTCCATCAAGTATCTCGCCCTATCTAGTAGCTTATGTCATCTTTGATCAGAGAGAGAATAATTCTCCCAATCTTTCAACAATTACGATACAGGAGTTATTAGATCTCAAGGGTAATGTTGGAAGAGTATTCTCCCTTAATCGGAAAGGGTTGGAGGAAGTACTGAGGCTCCTTTCAAGCTCACAGCATGATCGGCTCGTGGATCTTTCTACCACAGCAGGTTTAGACCAAGTCGGCTTAATGTTTAAAGGAAGACCCTTAGATATTCTTGAAATGTATTACATAAAAAGAGAAAAGGATGAAACATTCTAAATCCCTCATAGAGCATATTTCTGTAAAGATAAAAGAATATCAACCCCTACCATCAGCAAATAGAGTATTTATTTTGTATGGTTCTCCGTTCTCTGGAAAGACTTTTGTTGCAAAGGAAGTGGCTAAAAGGCTTGAGGGGAAATATATTGATCTCCTGAAAGATAAATTAAGTATACTAAATCCAAAATTAGGGCTGTATGCTCCTCTTGATTTTATGCAAGATATAAGCACCTGGGCTAAGGAGACGGCCTTGCTATTAGTAATAGATGAAATAGAAGCACTTTTAGATACATGGACGAGAGAGAAGCAAGAGGATTTATTGAAACTTCTCTCAGGCTTAAGAGGCCGCATGCACAGCCCCGTCTTGATCACAAGTAGGTTGAATCTACCTTATGAAGATTTCATGGTTAAAGATAGGGTTTTCAAGGTACCCTAATTGGGAGGAGAAGGATGTTGAATGAACTTATCAAAATAAAAGGGGGTTTTGTTAGGGCAGTAAAAATAACAGACGATTTTTTTGAGGAGGAACTAAATAAATACAAGCTCGAAAGTTATTATGTGAATCCCAGCGCGAGGAATGCCTTTTACTCTATAAGCAGAGGACTGCATCCTACTTCAAGGAGTAGAGTCCACTTAATTAGCGGCACCTATGGAAGTGGCAAATCCCATTTTGGACTGGTCATCGCTAATTACTTGACAAAAAACAGCAATTCCAAAGATTTCGAAATGATCTTCCGACGAATACGAGAGAAAGACCTTGATAAGGCTACTGAAATCTATAATGTCAGAAATATTGACAGACCATACCTTCTTGTTTTGTTAGAAGGTCATGACCCGGATGGCGCAGAACATGCCCTCTTGAAAGGATTGAAGGATGCTCTAATAGATTCAAGAAGAGGAAATCTTCCCGAAGAGATTTTGAAAACTTCTTACCAGAGTGCGTTAAGTAAAATAGAGGACTGGGAAAAGGAAAAACCAGATTTTATCAAAGAGATGGGAAGAGTGCTGGAAGCAAAGGAACATGATGTTGACACCTTAAAGGATAATTTAAAGGCATTTAATGAAGAAACATACCGTTTCTTTAAAGAGGTGCATAAGGAGATAACAAGACACGAGTTTATTCCTGAATACAATGAAAAGGCTCCAAAAATTCATCTTGAAATAAGCGAGCTTTTAATTAGAGAGCATCGATATAAAGGAATAGCTATTATGTGGGATCAGTTTGACGAACATGTAAGGAACACCCGGCGTGGTGACTTAGGAAGAGAGGAGAGCTTTCTTCGTACCTTTGTTGAAACCATAGAAAGAAGCGGTGAAAGTCAACTACATTTGATCCTAATTTCTCACCACCCGCCACATACTTACCTAAGAGGTGAAATTAGTGAAGAAGCTTTACATAATTGGGAGAGAATCGAAGGTCGTTTGCAACAGCCTAGACCACTTACGGCAATAGATGAATCAGAGGAGTTAATTGATTATGCTATTACGCACCAGAGGGAGGCTGACCAATGGAAGAAAGTTGAGGAGGAAATTGAAAGAAGCACAAAGTTGATAGACGAAATGGTGGAACTAGGTCTCTATCCCGAAAAAGATAGAGAGTGGGTAATAGAAACCATTTGCAAAGGCGCTTTTCCCTTACATCCCATTACAACCTATTGCTTACCTAGGATTTCCGATGTAGTGGGGCAGGCAGAGCGCACAATGTTTACATTTTTTGAGGAAGAAACCAAAGAGGGAGGATTAACCAAATTCATAAATGAGAACGCCGCTTTTGTAGAGGGTAGATTGAATTTCTACACTGCAGATAAACTTTTTGACTTTTTTAAGGAAGCGATCGATAGTACTTCAAAAACTTGGCATGTTATAAAGAATTATAGCGAGGCAATGGGTAGGGTAAGGGATCCTCAAGATATTTTAACTCAACGAGTAATGAAAGCCTTAGCCATTATCAATACC
>NZ_BLRZ01000021.1 GCF_013281975.1 Candidatus Hakubella thermalkaliphila
TAAAGAAATTACCCTACATATTGAACCAAGATTCTTAAGTATCGCTGTAGGGATAACCTTGCCGCAAGAGGAGTGAGCTCTACGTTACCTCTCAGAGATACAACTCCCTCAAGAAGCTTTCCCATCGTCAACATCACTCTAATCGGGATAAACATATTGGTTTTTATCTACCAACTAACTCTGGCAAAACACGCCCTACTCCAGTTGGTGCAGGCCTTCGGGGTAGTTCCTCAACACTATCTCTCCGCCTTACGAGGTATCTCTACAGAGTTCTTCCTGGATATAGGTTCCATCCATCTTCTTTTGCCCCTTGTTTCCTCCATGTTTCTGCATGGCGGATGGCTCCACATCCTGGGCAATATGCTCTACCTGTGGATCTTCGGCGACAACGTGGAGGATAGCATGGGCCATTTCCGCTACCTCCTCTTCTATCTTCTGAGCGGCACGATTGCGGGTCTGGCCCATATCCTCACCAACCCAACCTCGACCGTCCCCACCATCGGGGCCAGCGGAGCCATTGCTGGAGTGCTGGGAGCCTATTTTATCCTCTTTCCCAGAGCCCGGGTTATCACTCTGGTCCCCTTTGGTTTTTTTCTGCACATAATACAGCTGCCGGCCCTCATTTTTCTGGGTTTTTGGTTCGTTCTTCAATTCCTTTATGGTGCCTTTGCTCTGACTGCTGTGGGCCGGGCTGCTGGGGGAATAGCCTGGTGGGCCCATATCGGGGGATTTGTGGCTGGGATGGTTCTTATCTTTCTGTTTCAGAAAAAGAGAAGGCGTCCCCGCTACCAAAATACTTTTAGGCCCTGGTAAAAAGAACCGGTAAGGGCGTCCGGAAAACTTCTTATAAGGTAAAGTTTCCAGGTCTTTATCAGGTCTTTATCAGGTCTTTATCAGGTCTTTATTTAGTGAGAGTTCAATCCTGGCCGCTACCCTTGACAAAAGGATCCTCTGAAGTATATTGTTAGTAGATAATAATTCCTAATACAAATTAGAGAAGTGACTGGACTGGTTATGAGTAGCACAAATGACAAGAGTGACTTCAAAGGAATCGCCCATGCGCCGCGGCACACCACGTCGCCTGAAAATTGTGTTATTTTCAAGGGAAAATATAGAAACACTCCTCAACGACAGACCATATTGAAAACTCTAAGGGGCCTGACTACACACCCCTCCGCCGCGGAAATCTACCTTATACTCAAGGAGCAATTCCCCGCTCTGAGCTTCGGCACGGTATATCGCAATCTCAGAATTCTCACCGACCAGGGAAAGATCCTGGAACTTAAGATGGCCACCAGATCCAGCCGGTTCGATGGTAACGTGGAGCAGCATTATCACATTCTGTGTGAAAAATGTGGCAGAATAGCAGATCTGCAAGCTCCGAGTCTCAAAGACATAGAGAAAAGATTCCAAAATTATACTGATTACTCCGTGATGGGGTACAAGGTGGAACTTATGGGCATTTGTCCCCAGTGTCAGGAAAAGAGATCCAGCAAGAAAATCCTGGTCTAGTGAGAGGTTACTTCTGGCCCCGGGATCAGACTAAAATCCCTGCATCCTGGTAAGCTAGATCGCTATAAGTCAAAGAGGGAGGAAAAGATGGCTATATTTGTGTGCAAAGAGTGTGGCAACGCCAAAGAGGGAAGGTGCAAGCCTCGGAAGTGCTCCGAATGTGGTGCCGTGGACTCCTTTGAGAAGAAACAGTAGAAACCGGGTTGACCCGGTTTATTTTTGGATACAACAACACCTATAACCCTGCCTGAAGTTTAACCGCATGCACCCCGGACTTTAGGCCTGTAGAGCATCAGCAAGAGTAACCATGTCTAAGAGGGTGCCCGGCGTATTTCCTTGTAGCGGCTTCTACTTTCCTGCAAAATTGAAACATCAGCACGCAGTTGATATTCTAATAAACCGAATACAGCACCTGCCCCTGACAGGAGTCAGCACAAAAGTCGGCGGGCTCTACGAACCTGTTTCCGATACTATCAGGATCAGGATGTTGGGACAGGAATACACGGTAGGGAAAAATGGCGCCTTTCTGAAGGGAGAAGAGGCACCAGAGACTGAAACCATAATTCTCTTGTGGTATCTCCTCACTCAAGGAACTACTCCCTGGGCAGGTTCCTGGAAAACCTACCTCGAGCTGGAGGGGGCTTACGCTCACGAGAGCTATTTCAGGCAAAGTAGCGAGGCTCGCCTGGCTCATGGTGTGGAAGGGATCCTGGCCAAGAAAGAAGTCGTCCTCTCCTCTCTAGACGGGATTGAAGCAGAGAAAGTAGGTGGATGCGGCCTGGCTATCCGGTTTCAGGTCCTTCCTCGAATTTACATCCTCTGCCAGTTTTATCTGCAGGACGAGGAGTTTCCTGCCCAGACGAAAATCCTCTTCTCGGACAATGCCAATGATCTTCTATCCACTGAATGTCTGAGAGAACTGGGCATCCTCCTGGCTAAAAAGATCCTCAATTGCCTCCAGTTATGATACAATTTGTACGATTGCAAGTGGGGCAGATACCCGAGTGGGCTTATCTGTGCAGTTCCTGGATTCTGCCGGGATATTGTGAAACTGAACCAGGGACATGGACGTCTAATGTCCTATCTGAGAGATCTGCTTGCAGGACAAGCACTACTGTTTATTTTCAGAATAACCAAGAGAGGGAGTAGAACATGAAATTGAAATTGATCGCTCCGGCCTGGAGGGAATCCAGAACCGGCAAGATAAAGCGTTTTTCCTTCTTCCCTCCTCTCAGCCTGGGTATCCTGGCTTCCTTAACCCCTGATGACGTGGAGATCTCCCTTACCGATGAGAACCTGCAAGAGATCGATTTCCAGGAAAAAGTGGACCTGGTGGCCATAACTACCATGACTGCGACCGCCCCCCGATCCTACGAGATCGCCGAAAAGTTCCGTGCTAATGGGGCCAGGGTTGTCCTGGGTGGAATTCATCCCAGTGCGGTTCCGGAAGAGGCAGTTAACTATGCTGATGCCGTATGCATCGGAGAGGCAGAGGACTACTGGCCCGAACTCATTGAAGACTTTAAGGGGGGACAATTAAAGAAGTTCTATCGAGCTGGCGAGAGAAAGAAATTCCTGACCATCCCCCGGCCCAAAAGAAGCCTGTTTCCACCTAAAGGCTATCTCACCTCCATTACTATGCAGACTACCAGAGGGTGTCCCTTTGCCTGTGATTTCTGCTCTGTGACCACCTTTTTTGGTCGGACCTACCGCTTCTGCCCCATCCCGGGCATCATTTCTGAGTTGAGAGATCTCAAAGCCAAACTGGTTGCTTTCGTGGATGATAATATCGGGGGCAACTTCAAAAGAGCCAAGGAGCTCTTCAGTGAGCTCATCCCCCTCAAGCTAAAATGGTACAGCCAGGCTTCCATTAATATCTCCCAAGATGACGAACTTCTGGAGTTGGCTCGAAAAAGCGGCTGCATCGGATTGTTCATCGGATTGGAATCTCTGTCTACCCAAAATTTAGAGGCTGTGGGCAAAAAGGTAAATGTAGTTGAGAAGTTTGAGCAGGCCATTGAGAAGATTCACTACTACGGCCTGGCCATACAAGGTGCTTTTATCTTTGGGCTGGACGAAGATGATAAGTCGGTCTTTAAGCAGACGGTGGAGTTCGCCAAGAAAATGAAGCTGGAGGCGGTTCAGTTTGGTATCCTCACTCCGTTTCCAGGCACTCCCCTCTATGCTCAGATGGAAAAAGAGGGCCGCATCTTTGACCGGAACTGGGCCCATTATGACATCGGCCATGTGGTCTTTGAGCCCAAGCACATGAGTCCAGCAACTCTAAGACAGGGCTTCGAATGGGCCTGGACTGAGTTCTATAGGGTTCGCTCCATCCTGCAACGCCTTGGTCCCCTCCGCAGAAATTTAGAGTTCCTGTTAGCTCTCAACTTTGCATACCGCAGGGGTGTAAGGCACTTTTCTCACATGCCGGTTTGAAAAACCCGGATCATCAAGTATTCTTATCTCATGAACTCCATTCTGCAATCTGACTTTGCCGATTCTTGGTGATCCGAACTCCAAACCTTTAGTTCCCCGTTTAGTAGACCGATCTCCACCACTGTGCTAAGCTTCAAATTGGGCTCGTTCCTTAAGTTTTTGATTGGTTTGTTAGTAGTACATGCGCATATTACTTTCTTATGCCGATGATCCGCTACTAATGTGGGTGGGTTTGACTAATTGTTCTCTCTAATGTAGCTACGTCCTATCTCGTTGACGACCCGGACGTTCTCCCGATCATAGATATCCCCGGAGAACTCAGCATATTCCCGTTCCATCAACTCTATAATGGTCGGATTGCTCTCCACTACCCAAATCGAATCCGGCCGGTAGCTGAGGGCCTGAAGAAGGTTCAGACCCCCTCTCGGTTCGATGATGAGAACACGGGGACGCTCTTTCAACCTATAAACAACTGATGTAACCATATGCCGGGTAAACTCGGCTGATCTCTCATCCTCAAATCTGGTTATGGGGCTGAGATCATCTCCATCTATAGTTATGCCCATCTGTTTCGGAGGCAGGTCATGATAGGCCAGACTCAGACCCGGAGCTGACTTGATGGCATCACTGTCGATGACGTCCACTTTGGAGAAGGGATTCCACCGAGAATAAACCATCCGGCTGTCAGGGTATCGGGAGATAACGCTAAGGCTCTTGTAGGGAGACATTCTTATTTGGAGAAAATCCGGTGGTCGTAAGAGAAAGAATAGTAAGAGCAGAGCTGAGCCTACGATAAGGACTCTTAAGGGGAAGGGTGGGAGAGTGCTCCAGAACCCTTTTGGGAAAAACTTTCCTGCTTTTTCAGAGCCCTCATGGCCCCCCATCTTTTCAGGGTTCCGAAAGCTGTCCCAAAAATCCTTCCAGCTTCTATCCGGCGCAGGACCTCTGGTCCGAGCCAGGGTCAAAAGAAAAGAAGCGGCCAATCCCAGTAGGGCAGATATCACTATCACTCCCGCACCCCCCAGCCAGGGAATGAGGAGAATCACAGAAAGAGATCCCACGGATGAGCCGCTGAGGCTGTAAAAATAGATGCGACTTACTTTATCCGGATAAGCAGATATGGTAGCTCCGCTTATCAGGCCGGAAAAAAGAAAAGGTACCAGCAGAGAGAGATAGTAGATCACCAGGAAGACTACCTGCCTCCTATCCCAGGCTATCTGATAGGAATCGAAGGGGGTGTAGTTAACCAGAACATATCCCCCCAGACAGCCTAGAGAAAAAAGAAAGGCCAGGTAAGAAAGCCTTTTGGGGGTTAAGTCTCTGACCAAAGATTCGAACAAGGAAAGGATCGTCCCACTCACTCCAAAGCCCAGCAGGGCGATACTCACCACCATAAAGGCAAAATGATGCCCCTGGGCCAGAGAAAAGACCCTGGTTAAGACGATCTGAAAACTGAGGGTGGCCACGGAGACAAGAAAAATGGCCAGATAGAGAAGAGTCATATGGGTATTATGAGGTCAGTCTTTTTTCGCTATGAGTTTCCAAAAAATTAACGATATGGTGAGAGAATGTTCTGAAATCCTCCACCCTTTTTAGATTCTCATATAGCTTCTCGGCTTCAAACTCATCTGGCAAATATTATTTCTTCGGACCTGCCTTTATCCTCTCAAATAGGAGCCTGTCGTATTCATCCAGGTATGGCTTGATGTCCAGGTATCTTAAAAGGACTCCTTCCTCATATTCTATTCTTTCTGCCTCATCTCTGGAGAATAGCAGCCTTCCTGTAGTTATAACTTTATGCTCAAGCTCCACTCCGGCTACATTCAAGATGACTAGATCGATCTTGTCGGTGCCCAAAGATATTACCAGTTCTTTTGCCAATTCCTCTTCCTTCTGCAAACACAATCTCCGGTCGCCATCCTTCAGGTACACCGCTATGTCAATATCGCTTAGAGGATACGCCAGTCTAGTAGCCTGGGAGCCAAAAAGATAAGCAAGGCGAACGTCTGTATCACCTTCGAGAATACATGCTATTTTGTCTACAGAACTTTTTCTGTTATCTATCATAGCTCATGGACCTCCTTGGAGGTACTGTATCGCTACCTTGGCAAGGTTTTCTTCCATAGAGATTAGTTTGTCACGCCTTTCTGAAATCTTGACTCATTCTTTTCTAGGACTGGATGGTCTACAGTTAGTATTGTACTTTAAGCTAGAAGTGCCCAGCAACCCTCCGGCCAGCATAAAATTTTTGAGCGCGGGCGTTGAATCCTCTTTATGATGTATAAAGTCGCCATGGTTTCTACATCCTGTACAAAATTGTACAGAATACGGAAACTACATCACGGAGAGCCCCGTTCTCTTTAGCTAAAACCTGTCCTGTCTCCTCCTTCCCCACCTGCTATAATGCTTACAGAAAGGGAGGACAAATGCCAGAGCTCCCTGAAGTAGAGACAATTGTCCAAGGCCTAAAAGAGAAAATCGCGGGACAGAGAATCTCTCGGGTTACTCTGAATCTACCCAAGATCGTCCGTAGTGATCTGAAAGAATTTCTCAGCTCTCTTCCGGGGCAGGTTATCGAAAGAGTATGGCGTCGGGGGAAATTCATCATTATCGATCTCTCTCGAGACCACAGTCTAATAGTCCATCTAGGGATGACCGGGCAACTCACCTATGTTTCCTCCGCTGCCCCTCTTCTAAAGTATACTCATCTCACCCTCCAGCTGGAGAATAACGACCTGCACCAGCTCCGCTACCGAGCTCTTCGCCAGTTCGGATACATCCGTCTGGTGGACTCGGGTCAACTGAAAGGTGTGGAAAGCCTGGCAAAATTGGGACCCGAACCTTTTGAGCTTACTCTTGAGCAGTTCATTCACTTGATTGGGGCACACCGCGGTAGGATCAAGCCTCTGCTCCTGGATCAGGGCGTAATAGCCGGCATCGGGAACATTTACGCTGATGAGATCCTCTACCGGGCCCAGATCCATCCCAGGCGGCCCGCTGATTCCCTCACTCCCCTGCACTTAAAGAAAATATATCACGCTATGCGAGAGGTTCTGGTAGCGGCGATAGAAAAGAGGGGCTCGAGTGTTCAAGACTATGTCACGTCTGACGGAGAAGCTGGGGAGTACCAGCGCCTGCACCAGGTCTATCATCGCCAGGGCCAACCCTGTTTTCGCTGTGGCGCTCTCATAGCCAGGGAGAAGCTCGGAGGAAGGAGCACTCACTATTGCCCCCGGTGCCAGAGGTATATAGTATATACTATGAAAGGAGCGAGGATCTAAAAAGTGAAAATAGCCATGATCTCTACGCCTTTCGAGAGCACCCCGCCCCTGAAATATGGCGGCACAGAAAGGATAGTGAGCCTTTTAACGGAAGGTCTGGCTGAGAGGGGTCATGAGGTAACCCTTTCGCTACCGGGGATTCCAAAACCAGGGCCAGGCTGGTTTACTTCTTTGAAACAGCTCAAAGACAAATGTACACTGCAGACGACGTAATCTATCACCTGGGCATGGCTTTCTCTCAGGTTGAGGGCTTCGACCTCGTCCACAACCACGATTCCTTCTGCGGCATCCCCTTCTGCGGTCTTTCTCCTGTTCCCAGCCTTACCACCATCCACAATTCCATGACCTTGAGCCCAGGAGAAAATTTATGCTGCGGGAGATTTGAGAATTCGCCTCTTTAAGGCCTATCCCTCTAACAACTATGTGGCTATCAGCGAAAACCAAAGGAAAGCTGTTCCGGCAGGAAGAGTGTACCGGGCATATAATGCCATCGCTTACCAAGATTTCCCCTTCTCCCCGAATAAGGAAGATTTCTTTCTCTGGATCGGCAAGATATGGCCAGGCAAGGGTCTCCATTCCGCCATTGAAGTAGCCAGACGTGCGGATCTGAAGCTGAAAATTGCCGGGCGCCCTCATCCCAGCCACCTGGAGTACTTCCAAAACTTAATGGAGAGGGTGGATGGGCAAAGATCCAATACCTGGGCGAGGTGTCTGATGAAGAGAGGCTCGATTTATACAAAAGAGCCAGAGCTCTGCTCTTTCCTATCCAGTGGGACGAACCTTTTGGCCTGGTCATGGTAGAAGCCATGGCCTGTGGCACACCTGTTCTTGCCTTCGGTAGAGGATCCGTGCCGGAGATAATTGATGATGGGCGGACCGGTTTTGTGGTATCCGAAGTGGAGGAAATGGTGGAGGCCGTGAAGAAGGTAGACTCCCTTGATCCCCGTGTATGTCGCAAGTGGGTGAAGGAGCACTTTAGTGCTGAAGTGATGATCAAGGCCTATGAGGAGGTTTATCAGGATATTATGAATAGAGAAAAGAGGTGAAACCCTCCTGGCACAAGTGGTCCAAAGGAGCGTGAAATTTCTAGAATCTTGCTGGCATGATCAAAAGAATTAGACACGTAGGCCTGGAGAGCTGGAGAGGAACTAGTAAATAGTAGGCGGCTTTCCGGTACAGATCGCCGACTTGGGATTCTCTTTCTCGATTCAATGAAGGAGGTAAGATACTATGACTACCACTGACACTACTATTACTTATCTAGGACACTCTCTCTTTGTTATAACTTCTAGCGGGGGCTTAAGAATAGCCACCGATCCTTACGACAATATGGTAAGATCGCAGCTTCCCGCCGTGGAGGCGGACGTAGTTCTGGTGAGCCATGGCCATGGTGATCACTCCAACCTGGACATAGTGAGGGGCAATCCGGTAGTGGTAAAGGGGGAGGGCAGACACGAGATTTCAGGCCTCATGGTGCAGGGAATTGCCGGCTACCATGATACTTCGCGGGGCGCCCAAAGGGGCCGGATCATCATTTTTAAGTGGACTTTAGATGAGATTATCTTCGCTCACCTGGGGGACCTGGGGCAGGTAATTGACCAAAAACAAAGAGATTTCCTGAAGGATGTGGATATATTGTTCCTCCCGGTAGGGGGCACCTTTACCGTGGATACCCGAAGTGCCAGCCAGATCGTCAACCTTCTGAACCCTCCCGTGGTTATCCCCATGCATTTTAAGGAACCTGACTCTCTCCTCCCCATCGCGGGAGTAGAGGAATTTCTAAAGCTTTACCCTGGCTGCAAGGAGGCAGGGCGTACCATAACGGTGAACAAGGAAATGATTCCCTCTCAGACCGAAGTATGGGTTATGCGTTCGATGTCCTGAACAGGGGGCAGGAAGCGGCACACTCTGATAGTTCTACCACTTCCACGCCCAGGCATTTACCCTTTTCGGAATCATCCTCGCAGGGCTCAAAATAGTAACATACCTTGCAGGTTCTTGCCTTCACCCGCATCGCCTCCATGATCAACTGTATTCCAAGACTGTTTCCTTCCCCGGACAACTGGGGAACACTCAACTATAAGCCGGAATCTCCGGAAGTTCCTCCAGTGCTTTTTTGACTTTCTCCTCCGGATACTCGTAGTCTACTAACTCTCCAGCCAGATAAGCATCGTATGCCGCCAGGTCGAAATTACCATGGCCGCTGAGACCGAAAAGAATTGTTTTCTCTTCTCCGGCCTCCCTACACTTGAGAGCTTCATCCACAGCACACTTGAGAGCATGGGCTGACTCAGGAGCTGGCACTATCCCCTCTGTCCTGGCAAAAAGCACCGCGCTCTCAAACACAGGATTCTGATGATAGGCCACAGCTTCCACCAGCTTTTCCTCATAGAGAAGACATAGGGCAGGCGAATCACCGTGGTATCTAAGTCCGCCTGCGTGGATTCCGGCCGGGACGAAACTATGTCCCAGAGTATACATTTTGGCAATGGGCCCTATCCTGGCAGAATCTCCATAATCGTAGGCATAGATCCCCCTGGTCAAGGTGGGACAGGCCGTTGGCTCCACCGCAATCATCCGCACATTGCGGCCTTTCATCTTATCCAGCATAAAGGGGAAACAAAGACCGGAGAAGTTGCTTCCACCTCCACAGCAACCAATGATCAGATCCGGATAATCACCCGCCTTCTCCAGTTGCTTTTTGGCCTCCAATCCCACGACTGTCTGATGGAGAATGACATGGTTGAGCACGCTGCCCAGAGAATAGTGGGTGTCCTCGTGGGTGGCAGCATCCTCTACCGCCTCACTGATAGCAATCCCCAGGCTCCCCAGGGAACCAGGCTCTTCAGAAAGGATCGTTCGGCCCACCTGAGTCTTTTGGGAAGGACTGGGAATTACCTCCGCACCCCAGAGGTTCATAAGAGATTTCCGGTAGGGTTTTTGCTCATAGCTTATCCTCACCATATATACGGTGCATTCCAGACCAAAGAGATTACAGGCAAAAGCCAGGGCACTGCCCCATTGGCCTGCTCCTGTCTCTGTGGTCAGTCTCTTAATACCTTCTGCTTTGTTGTAATAGGCCTGAGCCACGGCTGTATTGGGCTTATGGCTACCAGGTCCGCTGACGCCTTCGTATTTATAGTAGATCTTGGCTGGGGTGTCCAGAGCCTTCTCCAACTGACGGGCTCGGAAGAGAGGCGTGGGACGCCACAACTTATAGATTTCCCTAACCTCCTCTGGAATGGGGATCCACCTCTCCATACTCACTTCCTGCATAATCAGGCCCATAGGAAAGAGGACAGAAAGATCATCGGGCCCCATGGGCTTCCTGGTCTGGGGATTCAGGGGCGGATCAGGAAGTCTGGGTAGATCAGGGTTGATATTATACCAGCTCTCTGGCAGCTCCTCCTCTGAGAGAAGAATCTTGTAGCTCTCCATGTCCTCTCCTTTACTGTTGGGGAAACCAGGGCGGCCTGCCCTCAAGAAATAGGCAAACCTTTTGCCTATTTTATACCGACGATGGAGGAGAGGCAACAGGCAGGCGAATCCCCTTTCGAGTACATTTTTAAATGAGGCAGGTGGTTTTTACACAAGAAACATAAGAAGTTCCATCATGAATCGGGCCACGCCAATACACTATCAAACATCGCACTGACCGCAACCACCAGCATAGGTGGCCGAGACCCTGACCAGAGCTTCTTCCACCACTTCATTATCCTTATCCGTTTTCCCGTTCATACCTTTGTAGAGAACTTGCACCTCCCGGCTACCGTCCCGATATACCGTGATGCCCTTGCACCTCAGGTGATAGGCCAGAAGATAGGCGTTCTTTACATCCTCGACAGTAGCCTGGTGGTGGAAATTAATGGTCTTGGAAACAGCGTTATCGGTATGTCTCTGAAAGGCTGCTTGAATCCTGACATGCCAGTGGGGAACAATGTCATGGGCAGTAACAAAGATCTTCTGAATATGCTCAGGTACTTCCTCTATCCCCCGCACGGTACCCCTCCTGGCAATCTTTCTCATCAGCTCTTTACTGTAAAACCCCTCATCCAGGGCTATTTTCTCAAAGAAGGGATTTACCTCCAGAAGCTCAGTGCCGTCCAGGACATTGCGAACGTAACAGATGGCAAAAAGGGGCTCGATGCCACTGGAAGCACCGGCTATGATACTGATAGTTCCGGTGGGAGCAATGGTAGTGGTGGTGGCATTGCGCACCCTCAGGCCCCCGGGCACGTCGTAAACGCTGCCCTTGAAGTTAGGGAAAACGCCCCGCTCCTCGGCTATCTCCGCCGAGACTTTCTTGGACTCGGAGTTGATGAATCCCATGACCTTCTCCGCCACTTCCATCGCCTCTTCAGAGTCATAGGGAACACCGAGTTGCACCAGCATATCCGCAAACCCCATCACTCCCAGTCCGATCTTCCTGTTGCCCTTGACCATCTTCTCGATCTGAGAAAGCGGAAATTTGCTCATGTCGATGACATTGTCCAGAAAGGGGACCGACCCCCGAACTATCTCTCTCAACTTTTCCCAATCTATCTCACCGTCATCTACCACCTTGACCAGGTTAATGGAACCCAGGTTACAGGCTTCGTAGGGCAGGAGGGGCTGCTCCCCGCAGGGATTGGTGCTCTCTATCTGGCCTAACTGGGGGGTGGGGTTGTCCTCATTCAGCCGATCCAGGAAGACAATGCCGGGATCTCCATTCTTCCAGGCCATGGTAGCGATGAGATTAAATACCTCCCTGGCCTTAAGCCTGTTTACCTCCTTATTGGTCCGTGGATTGATCAAGGGATAGGTATCATCTGTCTCTACGGCGTCCATGAACTCGTCGGTAACTCCCACAGAAATATTAAAGTTATTGAGAGCATCATTATTTCTTTTGCAGGTAATAAACTCCAGGATGTCCGGATGGTCCACCCGCAAAATGCCCATATTGGCTCCTCGCCGAAAGCCTCCCTGGTTGATAGCCTCGGTGGCCTCGTTGAAGACCTTCATAAAGGAGATGGGCCCACTGGAGAGGCCATGAGAGGTAGATACCACATCATTTTTGGGCCGGATGCGGGAGAAGGAGAAACCGGTGCCCCCGCCAGAGTTATGGGAGACAAAGCCATTAGCCAGGTAGGCATGCTTATGGGGAACAGTCAAGTCATATACCCTCCTCCTACCCTCATAACTTACATCAGTCACCTGGACAAAAAAGAAATCCTCGGTAACTAGATCGTAGAAAAAGTAAGGAGAGACATCTTCTCTTTCCAATACTGCTACTACTTTCTGGCGAGTGAGCTCTCGGGGATCGGAGACTCGATTGAGGATGCCGTCGTACAAAGGTTTGGCTTCCCGTCTTTCTTCTTTGGAAAGGTTGTTATACCAAACTCGTAAGCTAGAACGCTGGTTGGGAATCACCTCACCCCGCACGAATATCTTTGAAAGGCTAACTCTTTCCAGCCTTTCCTGCTTTTTTTGACTTAAGAAGCCAATCTTCTGCCGAAAAGTGGAAAGGCCGGACTTACTGCATATAGACACCTGGTAGCTATCTGTGGAAGGGTCGTAGCGCCGATGAGTAGGTATTCCCAGATAGAGCATCATGATCTGAAGTTCCTCAGCCAATCTTTGAGAACCAGTGGTAACAGTTATGTGGCCGCTCTTCCGCACGCAGCCATCGGCAGAAAAGAGCCCTCGCAGGAAGGCACAGGCTGTCTCCTCAGTCCCCTGAAAGATGATCTCAGGAATTGCTGCCTCTTTCGAGGAGACCTTGGTTATGCCCAAAAAGGAAAACCATTCCTTGATCTGGACGCTAAGGAGGGCTACCTCGAAGGTCCCCTTGTTTTCCTCGTAGCACACCGTGGGCTCCTTGCCGAAGATCGTCTGAGAAATTTCTTTGATTCTTTCCACCACATCTGTCGCATCTGCTGCTACGGTGAACCTTATACCATCCCTATGATTGGATCCATCACCTATGTACAGACCTATGAGTTCTGCCAAACAGGGGGTAAGCGTTGTAGGTATGCGGTACCGCCGAGGTTTGAAGCTGGTCTTATTTCCTCCCGGCCGGGGCGCAAAGGGAAATACGGGCAGGTATGTCCTGCCTCCCAGCCAGGGGCCGGGTTTAAGTACTAACCAATCTCCCTTTTCCAAATCCTTAATCTGGCGCCATCTGTATTGCCCCTCTTCGTCCACTACAAGAAACCGGTGTTCACCAGTGCCAGTGATACTGTAGCCCCGATTAGTGGTAACCCGAAAAACCGGCTGCTCGCCATTATCGTGAAGGCTCTCAGCCGTAAAAACTCCCTCGTCGGTCAGGATTCTGCAACCTTCATCTACCTCTCCCAACCGAAGAAGTCCTTTATCGGTCATAACCAAAGTCTCTGGAACAAGGCATTTGTGGATTAGAGCCGCGTGTTTAACTACTTCAAAGATGCTCTCAATGGAGTCATCAATGGGCAACACGAAGCAGGCGGAGAGCTGCTGCAGCTCCCTTCCGGCATTCATCAAAGTGGGTGAATTAGGCATAAACTCCAGGTTGCGCATCAGCCGGTAGAACTCCCGTTCCGTCTTTTTGGTATCGGCCTGGGGGTTATAAAGGAGGTCAGCCTGGGCAATGTTATGGGCCACCCGCCGAAACATATCTTCCGCAGTTTCCATAACCTCGCTCTTCTCGTTCTTCTTGAGATACCTTCGCTCCAGGACGGCTATGGCGTTAGGCGAAAGCTTGAGGTCGGCCTCACGGATTTTCCTTCTTTCCTCCCGATAGAGAATGTAGGCTTTGGCCGCATCGGCAAGATTCTTCTCTATCAGAGCCTTCTCCACCAGATCCTGAACTTCTTCTACGGTCGGAATGGGCCGGATATTCCAATTTTCCTCCAGCCTGTCCACTACCTTGTCCGTCAACTCCTGAGCCAGAATCCAGTCTCCGTGCTCTACAGCAAGAAAGGTCTTATGAATGGCATTGGTGATCTTATCCCTATTGAAAGCCACCACCCGACCATCCCTTTTACGAATCTGGAAAATCCTCTGTAACTCAGCCACTTTGCTCTCCTTTCGTGGATCTGTTCTGATCCGCCACCTTATCCTATCCCGCATGGTCCCTGCAGGATGTGTTTCAATGTGGTTTCAATATATTGTATGCTTTTTATATAATAACACCCTATATATAGAAAAGTCAAGAACTTTTTACGGGAGATTGGCCAGTTCTCGACGAGACAGTTTCTTCGCCCAGGGAAAGCTATCTCCTCACCCCATTAAATTTTCTTCGGGCGGGATAGCCAGGAGAAATCCCAATTTTTTGTAGAAAAGGGTACAGAATACGAGTAGAATAGAATTTGATGGTGCTTTTATTTACATTTACACGATTCGGGGGGAGATTAACCATGAGTAACCACTTAACCGAAGAACTGCGTGCCTTCGAAGAAGATCACCTGTGGGTCAGCGACCATCTTGAGTTGCTGCTTAGCCAGTATGCCGACCAGTGGATCGCGGTCAAGGGAGGTCAGGTCCTTGCCAGCGCTCCAGACCTGATGGCGTTAAAAGAAAAGTTGGTAGATCCAGCCCGCACCTGCATCGAGTTCGTGACCCGTGAACCCTTGGAGATGATCCTGTGATCATAGGCGGTCGTTTCATCGGGGATGCACCATATTTTGTCGCTCATCTCCGATCGCCCCAGTTTCAAGGGCTGGTCTGGCTGCTGGCGGATACCGGAGCGTCTCGGACCACGCTACTTGACCGAGACGTGAGGTTGCTCGGTATTCCTACCCAGGCCTTGGAACCAGCCTTGCTTCCCCTTATTGGCATCGGGGGCAGCGTCCGGTCGTTCGTGCTACGTAACGTAGAGCTAACCTTTGCATCTGATGAAGGGGATGTGGTACTGCAGCAAGACCTCTGGGTAGTCCAGCACGATCTGGATCGGCTGCCCCCGGAAGAGGTTTCACGCATTCTGAGACTTCCCTCGGTTATGGGACGAGACTTGATTAACCGTTTCCATTTTGTCTGTGACTATCAGGCTGGAACTGTGAATCTGGAGCGCCGATGAGGGGCTGGCTTTGGCTAACAAGTGGTTTATGCTTCGGCCTAAAGCTACATTCACCTACGTCGGACTTCGCCAAAGTGTGGTTCGCTGCTCGTGAAATGGCTAGATTCGTTTTCTCTTTGCCTAACAGCGGGAATAGCGTCTGGGCAGAAGTCAGGAAAATGGCGGGTAACCTAAGGAAGGGCAAATGGAAAGAACACTAAGGGGCAAACTCGAGAAAATCTTGAATGCTTACTTTAGGGAAATCCATAAGATTTACGTAGAGGGCAATTTCAGAGAGGAGAGCTTCTACCCTTCCTTAAAATCTCTGATTGAAGAATGTTCCAAACTTCTCCTGCTGGAAGGGCAGGCCGGGGCTCTGGTTCTACCTAGAAGGACAGCAGTAGGAATACCTGATTTTCTTATCAAAAGAGATGGAGATATCGTAGGCTATATTGAAGCAAAAACGCCCGATGCAAGTCTCCAAGAAGAAGAGAATTCAGAGCAACTCCAGAGATACCGTCAGTCGCTGCCAAACCTTATTCTGACCAATTTCTTGGAGTTCAGGTTATATAGAAACAGTAATCTTATAGATAGGGTGGCGGTGGGCCGCCAGTTTACTCTACAGAGTTTGAAGTACCCTCCCCCTTGTGAGAAGTTAGATGCATTCCTTGAGCTTCTTGAAGAATTCTTCTCTTTTTCCACACCCGAAATAAGGACCTCCTCCGACCTTTCCGTCGAGCTTGCAAGGAGAACCCGATTCCTTGAGCACATCTTACAGGAAGAGCTCTTAGCTGAAAATGAAGCAGTAACAAAGTTCTACAGAGCCTTCAAAAACGAGCTTATGGAAAGTTTGACAGAGGAAAAGTTCGCTGACCTGTACGCCCAGACCATCACCTACGGGCTTTTTGCAGCCAGAATGAGGACTCAAAATGGGTTCAACAAGAACCTGGCCTGGAAATCTATCCCGGAGAGCATACCTCTGCTTAGGGAAATCTTCTACTCTTTCACCGGACCTGACTTCCCTGAATCGTTATCCTGGATTGTGGATGATATCACTCAGGTGCTGGAAAAGGCGGACATTTCATTAGTCCTTGATGAGTTCAAAGCGACTCGATGGGAGAAGGACCCGGTAATCCACTTCTACGAAACTTTTCTCGCTACTTACAACCCTGAGGAAAGACAGAGGCTCGGAGTTTACTATACCCCGCTACCGGTCGTTTCCTATATCGTGCGCTCAATACATAGCCTACTAAAAGATAAGTTTGGGAAGGCTGAGGGTCTTGCCACCAGAGACGTGACCCTCCTTGACCCGGCGGCTGGCACTTTGACTTTTGTAGTTCAGGCAATCAAACAAGTGCAGAGAGAATTAGAAGAGAGAAAGCAGAGTGGGCTCATAACATCTTACATAGAGGAGCACATCCTGCCCCATTTTCACGCCTTTGAGCTTCTTGTGGCCCCATATACAGTTGGGCATTTTAAGGTCTCCTTGATTTTAGAAGAAATGGGCTATCGGTTTAAGAAGGGCGAACGATTCCAGTTCTACCTTACAAATACTTTAGAGATAAAAGAACCCATGCAGCAAAGTTTGCTCATCGGACTTGTCAGAGAAGGTCAGGAGGCCAGGAGAATAAAAGAAGAGGTCCCTATTTTGGTTGTTCTTGGCAATCCTCCCTATTCAGTGAGCTCGGAAAACAAATCGGTTTTCATTGAGGGAGGAAAGGTCCCTAAGCTAAGAGACCCACACGGGAAGGTTTTGAAGTATGAACACGTTCCTGGCCTGATGGATTTGTACAAAGAAGATGTGAGAAGTGAGCGAAATATCCAGCCTCTCTCCGATGATTACATAAAGTTCATTCGCTTTGCCCACTGGAAAATAGACCAGGCGGGAAAAGGCATCTTGGGCTTTATCACCAACAACTCCTATCTTTCGGGCATAATCCATCGTGGGATGAGAAAAAAGCTCCTTGAGAGCTTTGACGAGATTTACATTCTAAACCTGCATGGTTCCTCAAGGACTGGTGAAAAGGCTCCCGAAGGTAGTAAGGACGAAAATGTTTTTGACATTCAGCAAGGGGTTGCCATCGCTCTTTATGTGAAGCTTGAAGACACCCAGGACAGAAAAAAGGTCTATTACGCTGACCTGTGGGGAGTGCGAAGCGAAAAGTATGGATACCTCTTGGAAAATGATGTAGAAACTACCAAATGGCAAGAGCTTGAACCTGTTACGCCTCACTACTTCTTTGTCCCTAAGGATTTTGCTTTGCAATCCGAGTATGAAAGATTCTGGAAGGTGACGGAGATTTTTAAGGAGTGGTCGAGTGGGGTAAAGACCCACCGAGACCATTTTGTTGTAGGGTTCACAAAAGAGGAGATAGTCCAGAGACTCAGAGTATTTACTGGGAATTTGCCCGACGAGTTGGTCAAGGAAGGTCTTAGACTCCAAGATACAAGGGATTGGGACCTGAGGGAAGCAAGAGAGAAAGCGAGAAAAGAAGATTTGAGAGTGGGAATTTATCCTTATGCTTACAGAGCTTTAGATAATAGGATTATCTACTATAAGGTATATCTGATTGATAGAGGGTGCGATAGATGGGACTTGATGAAAAACCTCTTGTCTAAGAACATAGCTATAGCAACGAGCCGAAAATATCCGGAGACGAAGAACTTTGGAGCTTTGATTGGGAACACTGTGGGCGATATCCATTATGTTGCAGACCAGACCTACTTCTTCCCTCTGTATCTCTACACAAATGAACCTGAAGGGCGCTTGTTTGGTGAGAGAGCACCTGAAGAAGAATATATGCCCAACTTTAAGGATGAGTTTTCGCAGGCTATAAGAGAATCTCTGGGAACAGACCCAACCCCAGAGGAGATTTTCTATTACATCTATGCTGTCCTTTATTCTCCGACCTACCGAAGGCGCTACGAGGAATTCCTCAAGATAGACTTTCCCAGAGTTCCCTTGCCAATGGATTATGAGGTCTTCAAGGCTCTAAGCAATCTCGGCAAGGAACTGGTTGACCTCCATCTACTAGACCATCCGGTTCTCGATGAAGCCCAGATTGGCTTTCCTGAAAGCGGCTCCAATAGAGTAGAAAAGGTTTACTATGATGAGAAAACTGAAAGAGTCTATATTAACAAAGACCAGTATTTTGAAGGTATCTCAAAGAGGGTATGGGAATATCCAATCGGAGCCTATCACCCAATGGAAAAATATTTAAAAGACAGAAAAGGCCGAAGATTGTCTCTTGATGAGATTACTCACTATATGACGGCAGAGAAGGCAATTAGTCTCACGATTGAGTTACAAAAGCGGGTCGATAATGTCTATCCAAAAATTGACGAAGCTACCCTCCTTGCCAAAAGCGAAGACGCCGCAGCAGGAGCACATGAGGACACTTTTGAGCTTCAGACTTAACCGCACCAAAAGGATGCTTTTGGCCGTGCGGGATGGCAAGGAGCCTCGCTTTTGGGGTGGACTACGCTTGCTGATAGTTAGGTGCCATAGGTACAAGAAATCCAAGGGAGGTGTTTTGTCTTGACTCTGTACAGGCTGGAAGGAGACCGGTTAGTTCCTTTTCAGCAGGAGGACTTTCCAGAGTACGAGGATACTCTAGAGACTTGGATTAAGCAAAACTCGACTGTTGTTTTAGATGGAGAAACGCTCCTTATCATTGGAAGGCAACAGGTAACTGCTTTTGGGAAGAACCTGGATCTCTTGGGAGTGGATAGCGATGGGAATACCATCATCGTGGAGCTAAAGAAGGGTAGAGCGCCAAGGGAGGTTCTTGCTCAACCCCTTGAGTATACAGCTTGGGTTCAGACTTTGAGCTATGAGGATCTCGATCGGATAGCTCTGCAATATTTCGAGAAGAGAAACTGCCCCTACAAATCTCTCATGCATGCTTACAGGGAAGTTTTTCTATCTCCCGCTGAAGTCGAAGGGGAGGAGGAGCTGGAAACTAGATTCAACCAGAGACAAAGGATGTTCATCATTGCTCAGAAGATAGGTCCCGAAGTGGAAGCAGTAGCAAGATTTCTAAGAAAGGCAGGAGTAGATATCTATTGTATGGAGTTTGCCTACTATGTTGACCAGTCAGGACAGAAGCTGTTAGACACCGAGATCATGGTAGGCAGGGAGGAAGTTGAAACTCCCCCCTACCCACCTAAACCTAATCCTTTCCGAGAGCCCTTAGAAAGAATCGAAGTGCTTGTAAGGGAGAGATTAGAAGAAGATTTTAATACCATAAAGGCGAGCAAGCCCAAAAAGGATTGGGGGAAGTGGTTCTACTTTCCCAAGACTCCCTACGAAGGAAAGGACTTCAACCTCTATTTCCGTAAGAATAATACTATTCGGGTAAGCTTAGCTATCAATATCCCCATCAATGGTGAAGAGATATGCGACTTTTTCCAGCAAAGAGCGAAGGAAATAGAACACAAGCTAGGTTCAGGAGTTAAGCTGGGCAAGACAGGTGAGAAGACCTTCTCCATTTATGAAGATATTTCTTGGAGTGGAAATCTAGATGATGTTGAAGGGCTGATCGAACCGATCGCAGAACGGGTTGCGACATATATCTCGTTCCTCTACCCAATGGCTCGAGAATATGATGAGAAGGACAGAAAGGGTTGAGCGGTTGACTTCCTTTTAAGGGTGCATAAAGAACGGCATCCGATTAGCAGATCCAATCTTGTTTTTACTGAAAAGTGCGGAAGTCGAAAGACTTTCCCTGAGACCTTCCTAATGCAGGATCGACCACACCCCGGAAATCAGAGAGGTGATTATGGTGGTAGGAAGAAAATGTTTAAATTGCCAGCATTTTGTACCCTATGCCGACAATCCCCAAAACGGCCTCTGTTTTGTAGCGGATTTTTCTGGAGAGACAGTTTCCTCGGGTGAGTGTCCCTTTTTTGAGGCCAGACCACCAGCGCATCAGTAGATTTCGGCAACTAGCTGGTTTGATGACCTCTGATCATGTTTTCTAGCCTGTCTCTGATCTCGGCCACCTCTTTAATCACATTGGGATCTACATCGGCAGGAGACCTGTCTTCCAGGTCGGATTGGAGGATCAGGGGACTGTAAGAAATGAAACCGAGAATCTCCCTCTGGGGGACCTGGGAAAGTATAAACTTGCGGTCAGAGGGGCTGCGGATTTTGTTACCCACCACAAGTACCCTATTGATTCCCAGATCACCAGCCAGCTTCCTAATGCTTGCTGCTGTCTGAAGACTACGATGGCCAGGCTCTACTACTACAATCAGAGCATCCACCCCTGAAGCCGTTCCCCGGCCCAGATGCTCTATCCCCGCCTCCATATCCACGATGACCACCTCATCTCGCTCCAGCAGAAGATGGCGCAACAAGCTTTTGAGAAGAACATTTTCAGGACAGAAACATCCTGTGCCTCCCCCCCTTGATAGTTCCCGCTATTAAGAGTTTCACGCCCCTATGCTCCACACAGTACTTATCCGGGATATCGTCAACCCTGGGATTAAGGACGAAAAGGGATCCTATACTGCCTGGTTTGACTCCTGTCCTCTCCTCTACCAACTCTTTCGTCTCCGCCAAAGGGGTAAGAGATTCCGTCATTTGCCGGGGAAAGCCCAGAGCAGAGGCCAGATTAGCGTCAGGATCGGCGTCCACAGCCAGGACCTTGCGTCCCTCATTAGCATAGACCCAAGCCAGCACCCCGGCCAGGGTAGTTTTTCCCGTGCCCCCTTTGCCCGATATGGCAAGTTTCATGCTCATTTCTCTCAACTCATAGCCAGTTCGGCCTCAATCATCTCCTTGAATTTCTCAAAAGGCTGGTTGCCCGAGATGTAGGTTCCGTTGATAAAAAAAACGGGCGTTCCCTTGACCCCAGCTTTAAGACCATCCGCTTTGTCCTGAAGGACTTTTTCCTCGAGCTGGGGGGAATCCAGGTCTTTGTCGAACCTCTCCATATCCAGACCTAACTCTTGGGCATATTTCCTGAGATCGTTAACAGTAAGCTTCTCCTGATTCTGATACAGTTTATCGTGCATCTCCCAGAACTTACCCTGACTTCCGGCCGCTTCTGCCGCCACTGCGGCCTTAAGGGCATAGGGATGTATCTTGGTCAAGGGGAAGTGGCGATAGATGAGTCTCACCCGATCTCCGTAGATCTCCAACACCCGATCCAGGGTGGGCTGAACCTTAGCACAAAAGGAACACTGGAAGTCGCTAAATTCGATAATGACAACTTTGGCTTGCTCGGCTCCTTTGGACCACCCTTTATTTACATCCAGAGGATCAGAGGATAAGTCCTTACTGGCAGTGGGAGTTGGCTCCTTCGGGCCGCCTCCGCAGCCAAAGAGAAAAAGAGTGCCCCCCATGGTAAGCATAGTTATCAAAACTATAGCAGCCCACACTTGGGGGAGGTAAGGGCCAAACTTGTTTTTCTGCCTCTCCATGATGTCCCTTTCTTCTAGCTACTGAGCTTCCATTGGATGCGATTCTATTCTACATCTGAATTCCGCAATGAAAACATAGCAAGTGCTTCCTCATATCTATTCTCTCAT
>NZ_BLRZ01000022.1 GCF_013281975.1 Candidatus Hakubella thermalkaliphila
CTGCGAAGAAACATCTACGGTCACCACATCCCTGGAACTATGGGCCTGTGTTGAGCGTAGCAGAAGCGAAATCCCCAGTCAAGATGTTCTCAAAAATTCGTCACCATAAGCGCTTTTGGGGCGCCCGGCCTCTTCATTTTACGCTCGTTCTACGGCCTTTTTGGCCCCTTGCGGCCCCAAAAAATACCCCAAAAAGCGGGGTTCTGCGGAACTTGGGTTAGTTATTACCGACGAGGAACTAGAGGAGGGGCTTTCCATTTTGGAGAAAGGCCTGAGAGATCTAGAGGAGGTGCCCTAAGAAGTTATAAGAGAAGGAGTTTTACTTTCTGTGAAGACCTGCTTTATATGAATGGAGGTTATGCCGGTGTCCTAAGAAGTTAAGAGAAGGAGTTTTACTTTCCTTACTCGTGGGTGCAAAGTAAGGAAAACCACCTTTCAAACTAATTCGTCATTATGGTCTCATCACCCACGAACCATGATAACATGAAACCTTCATGCCACATGTGGCACAAAGGAGCATGAAAATTAACGCATTTTCAGAGGAAAATGCTGGCTATTTTCTACCTGCTGATTAAAAAACAGAGAGGTATACATGGATGGGTTCTTCAATTCGCTTTTGCGGGTAGATTTAACCAATCAGACCTACCGCACGGAAGAAATCTCAGATCAGGTTCTTCAAACCTATCTGGGGGGTAAAGGCATGGCAACTTACTTAATGCTAGAGGAGATCAAGAGCGAAGTCGATCCTCTGTCCAGCGAGAATAAGTTAATCTTTGCCACCGGGAGCGCTTCCGATACCAAAATCCCTGGTTCTGCTAAATATGGGGTGTTTAGTAAATCTCCCTTAACTGGGATCTATGGTGAGTCTTACTCTGGAGGAAGGCTAGCCCCTCAACTAAGTAGGACTGGATATGATGCTATTATCTTTGAGGGTGTCTCTAAAGCTCCAGTTTTCCTGGAAATTTCTGATCAGGAAGTGAAATTTCATGAGGCTTCCCATCTGTGGAGCAAAGATACCTATGCTACCGAGGACTCGGTGCTAAAGGAAGTAGGCATTCCCCAGGCCCAGGCAGTAGTGATCGGACCAGCCGGCGAGAACCTGGTCCGCCTGGCCTGTTTAGAGAATAACTACTGGTGCTCGGCTGGAAGATGTGGCCTGGGGGCAGTAATGGGTTCCAAGAAACTAAAAGCTATAGTTTTTCATGGAAAGAAGAAAAGAAAAGTAGCCCACGAGGAGATTCTAAGAAGCTACATCAAAGATTTCGTGGCCAAAGCTAAAGACAATTCTGGGGTGCTTGCTTATCGAGAGCTAGGTACTCCTATGTTGGTAGCCATAACTAACGCTGCTGGGGCGTTTCCCACCCGGTATTGGTCCAAAGGCTTCTTTGAGGATTGGGAGAAAATAAGTGCAGATACTCTCCTCAGGGATTTGGAAGTAAAGCCCCGGGCTTGTGCTCACTGCTTTATAGCCTGTAGAAGGTTTAGTCGAGTGAAAAAAGGCAGACATAAAGGGCTGGTAATAGATGGGCCAGACTATGAAACTATTTATGCTTTTGGTGGCCTTTGTATGATTAACAGCCTGGAGGAAATAGCTTATTTGAACGATCTTTGTGATCGTCTGGGAATGGACACCATCAGTACCGGCAACCTGGTAGCTTTCACTATGGAAGCCTCCCAGAGAGGAGCTTTGGACTATCGCCTGAACTATGGAGATGCCGAAGGTGCTGCTGAATTGGTTCAAGCTATCGCTCAAAGGGAGGGTTTGGGAGCCATCCTGGCCGAGGGCATAAGGTCAGCCAGCAGGCAGCTTAAACTTGAGGATCTGGCTATTCACGTGAAGGGCCTGGAGCCGGCTGGTTATGATCCCAGGGTATTAAAGGGAATGGCTTTGGCTTATGGAACATCTGATCGAGGAGCCTGCCACCTCAGGGCTACCGTATATAAGCCCGAACTAGCCGGTATGGTGGATCCTGGCACGGTGGAGGGCAAGGCGGAGCTGTTAGTGGATTACGAGGATAGACATACCCTCTTTGATACTTTAATCCTTTGCCGGTTTTTCAGGGATCTGGTTTCCTGGGAGGACTTAAGTACCATCTACCGCATGACTACAGGTCTTGAATTAGACAAGAAGGATTTAAAGAAGATTTGCTCTAATATTATGGATGCCACTCGGAGGTTTAACTTAAGAGAAGGGGTAACCAGGGAGGATGATTTATTGCCCTCCCGCCTGTTCAGGGAATCTCTTGGAGAAGGTGAGGCTATCAAAAGAGAGGATTGCGAGCGAATGCTGGGTGAGTATTATCAATTAAGGGGTTGGGACCAAGAAGGTAGGCCCAGGGAGTTGGCAATATAATATAAATTGGGGTATGCACCTGATGGCCCTTTGCAGAATTTTATGGGCGCAGCGCACCACTTTGGCTGCGTTTTGGCCGCGATCACACCACACAGCGCCTGCTTTCGGTGCGAAGCCCATGCCGTCACCTCACAAGGTCAGTCATGTGCATAGCCCAATAATATAAATGAGCAATACCCTTGCCAACTGCGAGAAGAAGAGATAAGTACTAAGTGGAGCATGCTCTAGAAAAAGGGAGAGGTTATGGCTAAGGAAGTAACCGAAGAGGAGCTTTTGGCTAAGGCGGCTAAGCCAGGTCAAGAGGCCATGAAGTTGCACCCTTTTTACAAAGGCAAGCTAGCCGTAATTCCCAAGTGCGCGATCCGGACTGTGGAGGATTTTGCCATCTGGTATACCCCGGGGGTGGCCGCCCCCTGCCGGGACATCCAGGCCCATCCCGAGACTGTGTTTGAGCACACCAATAAAGGCAATTTGGTGGCTATTGTTTCTGATGGGAGCCGGGTTTTGGGTCTGGGTGACATTGGCCCTGAGGCGGCCATGCCAGTAATGGAGGGCAAGGCCATTCTCTTTAAATACCTGGGAGGGGTGGATGCCTTCCCCATCTGCCTGGACACCAAAGACCCCGATGAGATCATTCAGGCCGTCAAATGGCTAGAGCCCACCTTCGGAGGGGTGAACCTGGAAGACCTGGCTCAACCTAAATGTTTTTACATCCTGGACACCCTTCGAAAAGAGGCCCGGATTCCAGTTTGGCATGATGACCAGCAGGGAACCGCTGCGGTAACTCTGGCCGCTTTAATCAACGCCCTCAAAGTGGTGGGAAAAGAAATGGGCCAGGTGAAACTGGCCATGATTGGGGCTGGGGCGGCCAACATTGCCATTACCAGGATACTGATGGCTGCGGGAGTTGATCCAGAGAAAGTGGTGATGGTGGATAGCCAGGGGACCCTTCATGCTGGAAGGACGGACCTGAAGGAAAAATTCAAGGAGAAGTGGCACGTCTGTCAGGCAACCAATGCTGAGAAGATCAAAGGAGGCATCCCGGAGGCTTTGAAAAACGCCGATGTGTGTATTGCTCTTTCCAAGCCTGGCCCGGGCACCATCAAGAAGGAATGGATCCGGGCCATGGCTAAAGATGCGGTAGTTTTTGTCTGTGCCAATCCCATTCCTGAAATCTGGCCCTGGGAGGCCAAAGAAGCCGGGGCGCGGGTGGTGGCCACCGGTCGCTCTGATTTTGCCAACCAGGTCAACAATTCCCTGGGTTTTCCAGGCATTTTCCGGGGGACCCTGGATGTCCGAGCCACCACGATTACGGATGAAATGTGCATCGCCGCAGCTCAAGAGTTGGCCCGGTGCGCCGAAGATAAAGGGATTAGTGAAGATTATGTGATTCCTACCATGGAGGAGTGGGAGGTCTATCCCAGAGAGGCGGTGGCCGTAGCCAAGAAAGCCATGGAGCAAGGGGTGGCCCGCCTAAAGGTGCCAGAGAAAGAGCTCTATGAAAACGCCCTGAGCCTAATCAAACGTTCCCGTGACCAAATACAGATCTTGATGAAAGAGGGGCTAATTCCCCTACCGCCTGAAATATAATTGCAAAAGGAATCGCCCATGCACCGCGGCGCACCACGTCGCATGAAAATTGTGTTATTTTCAAGGGAGAGCAAAAATGAGAGAGGTCCCCATAGATAAAATAATAGAGGTGGTAAGGGGACTTTTTATAGCAGCCAACACCCAGCTTGGCCAAGACATTGTTGAGGCCTTGGACCGGGCCCTGGAGAAGGAAGAATCTCCTATCGGAAAGGAAGTCTTAGTCGAACTTAAGGAAAATGCCGAGATTGCCAGAAGAGAAGAGGTTCCTATTTGTCAGGATACCGGGCTTGCGGTACTGTTTGTGGATTTAGGGCAGGACGTCCATATTGTGGGAGGAGATTTTATTGAGGCAGTGAATGAAGGAGTCCGGAGGGGATACCAGGAAGGGTACCTTAGGAAATCGGCCTGCCATCCCTTCTCGCGGAAGAACACAGGAGACAATACGCCAGCGATCATTCATGTAAACATTGTGCCAGGTGATAGGATCAAGATAGCGGTGGTCCCAAAAGGTGGGGGCAGTGAGAACATGAGCCGGGTGGCCATGCTGACACCTGCTGTGGGAGCTAAGGGAGTGATTGATTATGTGGTGCAGACGGTAGAGGAATCCGGCCCCAACCCTTGTCCACCCCTTGTTGTGGGTGTTGGTATTGGGGGGAGCCTGGAAAAGGCTACCCTTATGGCCAAGAGATCCTTGTTGAGACCGTTGGACAGCCAAAATCCTGATCCAGAATTGGCAAAGATGGAAGAAGAGATCTTGAGCAGGGTCAATAAATTGGGGATTGGGCCACAGGGGTATGGGGGGCGAATTACTGCTCTGGGTGTTCATATAGAGATGGCCCCCTGCCATATTGCCAGCTTGCCTGTGGCAGTGAATATTCAGTGTCATGCGGCAAGACATAAAGAGGCTGTTATTTAGAATAGGGAGATCGTTCCGATCTAGTGCGGGTAGAACGAACTAGAAACGCACTTAACAAGGAAATATAGTGAAATTATCTTTATGGGCTATGCCCTTTACTCCACAGACCACAACATCAAGTAGTTCGGGATGATCTTGAACATCAACTGGTGGGGCTTGGGGGTGTCAAGTGCATACCCAATTATCTTTTTTGCACAAAAAGATAAGAGGTTTCCGTGGCTAAGAAGTATCAAGCTCTCTCAGAAGTTAGGATTGGAATAGGACCAATAGTTAATCAACACCATTCGCGGTAGTTTTAGGGAGACAAATATGGCTGAGCCTGTTAGATTAACTACCCCCTTAAAAGATGAAGATGTGGAAAAATTGAAGATCGGCGATAAAGTTCTTTTAAACGGCGTTATCTACACCGCCCGAGATGCCGCCCATAAACGCCTTTTCGATCTGGTCAATGAAGGTAAAGAATTACCCATTGAGATCAAAGGCCAGATTGTTTATTATGTCGGCCCCTCGCCAGCCAAACCAGGTCAGTCCATCGGTTCAGCAGGCCCCACCACCAGTTGCCGGATGGATAGCTACGCTCCCAAGTTGATGGCCCTGGGGCTAAAAGGGATGATTGGTAAGGGCATGCGCAATCAAGAAGTAATCGAGGCCATGAAAAAATACAAAGCGGTCTATTTTGGGGCTACCGGGGGAGCCGCAGCCCTGATAGCCAAAACTATTAAAAAGGCTGAGGTAGTAGCCTATGAAGACCTGGGACCGGAAGCCATTCACCGCCTGGAGGTAGAAGATTTTCCAGTGGTGCTCATCAATGACATCTATGGTAATGACCTTTATGAGGAGGGGGTGAAACGGTATAGGATAGAGGATTAACCCTACAGCGATACTTAAGAATCTTGGTTCAATATGTAGGGCAATTTCTTTCATTGAACCACAACATATTGTATGTATTCAGGTAAATGACGTTGTAGGGTGAAGTTAAAGCTAAGAATTGTCCTATGGTTACGGACTCAC
The DNA here is from genome assembly GCF_013281975.1 of Candidatus Hakubella thermalkaliphila. Taxonomy (GTDB): domain Bacteria; phylum Actinomycetota; class Humimicrobiia; order Hakubellales; family Hakubellaceae; genus Hakubella; species Hakubella thermalkaliphila. The sequence continues at coordinate 5,871 of NZ_BLRZ01000022.1, forward strand.
CATTGGATTGGGCGCCATTTCTTCCTCCAGGGAGGCAAGGGGGGAGGATGTTAGACTTGTTGATAGCCTATTTGGATTCTTTGTTCAGTATGTACAAAAATGTAGCTAAAATTTGAAACACTATGCCGATGGTTTTTCTCTTGTTGCTATGTTACATATGTTATAGGTAGATTGTATATTCAAAATGTAGCTTTCGTCCCAAAGCGCAAAAGCTAACAGGTGTGGTTCTTCGGAAGGTGTGCCAGACCTGGTTGAAATCTGAACTACCGGCTCCCCAAATGGTAAGAGTTTTGGTTAATAAGACCACTGTAATACCAAGAAAGGAGGAGTAGATCTAAAAATGGAGAACGATATTATTGAGGTATTTGTAACAGCTAACTGGATCTTAGGCATCATTGCTGTCTACCTTGTTGTGATCATTGGTATGGGCCTTTATTTTAGTCGCCGTATTCAAGAATCCATTGACCTTACCTTAGCCGGGAGAAAGTTAAGCTATATTTACACAGTAGCCTCTACTTTAGCAATGTGGATCTGCGCTGGGGCTATGATGGGGGCAGCTGGTTATGCCTACCTTTTTGGTATGCAGGGAATAATATTTGACCCCTGGGCGGCTGCTCTCACCATAGTGCTCGTTGGTCTTTTCTTCGCCCACCGTCTTCGCCAGGCCAAATATGTTACCGTAACGGAGTTTTTCAATGCTCGCTACAATAAACTTATGGGCTTCCTCTACAGCATAATACAGATTCTTGCAGGCATAGCCTGGCAGGGTGGGCAGGTAATGGCCCTGGGGATTGTGGTATCACTGACTACTGGTTTTCCCAGAGATCTCACTGTTATTATTGCCGGGTCGGTCATTATTATCATCACTGTGTTAGGGGGGTTATGGGCTTTGTCGCGGGTTGATGCTCTAAATATAGCCCTCATTATTGTAGGTTTGCTGATGATCTTGCCTATGGCTATAGATAAGGCAGGAGGACTATCTCATTTTGTTGCCACTGCTGAGAACTGGGCGGAGCTACCTACCTGGGCTATGGTGCCTGTAGATCCTGAAATAGGAGGGTACCTCTGGTATACAGGAATTTTGGCCATCTTCTATTATATTGCTGCTTGGGCTGCCCTTGGCTTAGGAGATACAAACAGTCAGGCGCTCTTGCAACGAGCTCTTGCCACTAAGGATGAAAAGACTGCTGTGACCAGCTTTTTATCAAGCGGAGTGCTTTATCTGCTGCTGGGGCTCGTTCCGGTGATCGTTGGAATCAGTGTGTTTACCATCGGAGTGGAAGTCAGTCCAGATAAAGCTGATCATGTGCTGGCCTGGGCTGCCTATAATTTTCTGCCACCCTGGCTGGGAGTAATCTTTATGGTTACTCTTTTCGCTGCCATCGTGAGTACGGCGGGCAATCTTTCTCTCAGTATTGCTACCCTATTCACACATAATGTTTATCAGGAACTTAGACCTGTAGCTACTGATAGGGAAATGTTAACGGTGGTGAGAATTGCCATCGCAGTTGGCCCTATTCTGGCCATGATCATCGCCATTTACTTTGAAGCCCTTTACAAGTTGATCATCTTCTCTGGCGCCATCGGATTGGCTACAGTTTTCGCTTCTTATGTCTTCGGGCTTTTCTGGAAGAAGGCCAATACCATCGGTGCGATAAGCTCCTACTTCGCCGGTATGGTGTCCTGGGTTATCTCTTTTCTTTTGGTGTTTCCTACCGCCATAGAAGCAAATACCGGTATTCTAGCGGAAGGGGAGGTTTACTGGGAATGGGCGATAGCTGATGCAGTTTTTATTTCTTTGACCCCAGCAACTATTATTAGTATTGTAACTTTAATCGTTGTATCGCTGGTAACTCAAAAAATCGCTCCACCCAAGCCAATGCTCAGTAGAAGCGGCGAAAACATGGAAAAGGTACCAAAGTTCTTCTGGTCAAAATGAGCTCAAATGGTAGGGATGAAGATCTCCGCCAGCCTTTTTGTGCAAGTTATAACCGTAGCAAAGGAGGCGGTTATTTATGAAGGCCATTTTAATAGGAGTGGGCGGAGTAGGGACTGTTATCGCCAGGATCCTGGCCAAAACCGGAAAATTTGAACATATCGTCTTGGCCGATGTAGGGGATAAACATATAAATGAACTGGCTCGAGGACTGGGTAGTGGATTCAGTGCCCGCCTGGTTGATGCCAGCAGTGTAGACAATCTCATGGAAGCCGTGGAAGGGATAGATCTGGTCATAAATGCTACTCTGCCAAGGTACAACCTCAATATCATGGATGCTGCCCTGGCTGCCAGAGCTCACTACCTGGACCTGGCTTCCCAGGGCCCGGTCCACCTGCCCGGAATCATCACTATTCAAGATCAGATAAAAGAGTATGATGAAAAGTTTAAGGCCATTGATCGCTCTGCTTTTTTATCTACAGGAATTGACCCAGGTGCTACCAATGTCTTTGCCCGCTATCTGGCAGATCAGATGGATACTGTAGATGATGTCTTGATTCGGGATGCTGATGTCTCCACTGTTCAAGGTTTCAAATTTGCTCTCTCTTTTTCTCCTGATACAGCCATTGAGGAGTGTCTCGAGCCCTACTTAAGTTACGAAAATGGCAGGTTTGTCCAGGGCGAACCTCTTTCCGCCCAAGAGGAATTTACCTTTCCGGAGCCTATAGGTAAACAGAAAGTTTACTATGTTTCCCATGAAGAAGTGGGCACTCTGCCTCTCCATCTGGGCAGGCAGATAAAAAACTGCAATTTCGGATATGCTCTACCGGATGAGTTGGTTAATGTTTTAAAGGTTTTGCAACTACTTGGTTTAGATGGCGCGGAACCTGTTGAGGTTAAAGGGGTAAAAGTAGCTCCCCGAGATGTGGTAACTGCTCTTTTACCCACACCCCTGGAGTTAAGCGGGAAGATTAAGGGCTACACTTGCGTAGGGACCCTGGTACGGGGAACCATAGGCGGGGAAAAAGTAGAGAAGTTCATGTACTCTCTAGAAAGTCACGAAGATGCTTACCTTAAGTTTAAAACGCAGGGTACCTCTTATCAAACAGCAGTACCTGCTGCTGTGGCAGCCGATCTTTTTGCCGAAGGGTTGATCATGCAGCGGGGAGCCTTTCCTGCGGAAGTGATTGACCCCAAACCTTTTGTGGAGAAGCTTTCCCAGTATGGGCTAAATATCAAGATTGAAGACCGCAACCCTGTCCAAGCCGGTGGGCATTAGACCCAGAACCTCAGCACATTAAAGAAAGGACTTTTGTAAAGGTCTTTGAGGAAGCATTAGAGGACCTGAAGTACTTCTTAGGTCTATTTGAGCCTTACTAAAGGGGAGGTATCCCATGTATCTCTATGCCGGTAAAATTGCCAAAGCGGATCTGACCCAGAAGAAGATCACCATCGAGGAGACCAACCGGGATTGGATCGACCAATATGTCGGAGGAATGGGATTGGGATTCCGTTATTTCTTTAGCCAGGTCCGACCTGATGTCGATCCTCTATCTCCCCAAAACGCTATGGTTTTTATGAACGGTCCTCTGGCAGAGAGCATGGCTCCCCTGAGTTGCCGCCTTCCTATGGTTTCAAAATCCCCCCAAACGGGAACCATTTTTGAATCCAACGTGGGAGGGGCCATTGCTGCGGAACTCAAATATGCTGGCTATGACGGAATTATCATCAAGGGAAAATCAGACCAACCGGTCTATATCGCCATCAAAGACGACCGGGTCGAGATCAAGGATGCCCAGGGGCTTTGGGGCAAGGGTATCTTTGAAACGGAAGAAAAACTGAAGAGTCTGGAAAAGGATGAGGAGGTCAAAAGCTTCGTCATCGGACCTGCTGGAGAGAACCTGGTACCTATGGCCTGTATCGGAACGGAAGCCTACCGGCAGCTGGGCCGAGGAGGGACCGGCGCCATCATGGGAAGCAAAAATCTCAAAGCCATCACCGTACGGGGAACTCAAGGGGTCCAGGTAGCCGACATGAAAGGGTTCCTGGACTACACGTCCGAAATCTTCCAGAGTAACCTTCTTACGGTGGATAACCTCTGGGCTCATACCGATGGAACTCCAGCATTCGTGGCCTCGACCAATGATATGGGAATCCACCCCACCCTCAACTTCCAGCAGGGGACCTTTGAACACTGGGAAAAAATTGATTCAGTCGCCGTGAAGTCGATTAAGAGGAGGGCCCGGGCCTGCAGAAGCTGCCCCATGGCCTGCGGAAATTTTGTCCGAACTGAAAAGGTGATGGTGGAAGGCCCTGAATATGAGACCCTGGCCCTTGCTGGTTCCAACTGTGGCATCTCCAACATCGAAGCAGTGGCCCAGTTCAATGAGATCTGCGATGATCTTGGCCTGGACACCATATCCACGGGCAACATCATTGCCTTTGCCATGGAGATGACCGAAAAGAAGATCTACGACTTTGGGGTGACCTTCGGAGATGAAGATAATTATTTAAGAATTCCCAAGGAAATTGCTACCTTGAGTGGTCGAGGAAAAGAGATGGCTCAGGGTGTTCGCTCCATGGCTGCCAGGTATGGGGGCAAGGAATTTGCTATGGAGGTCAAAGGTCTGGAGATGCCGGGCTATGAGCCCAGGGGTAATTGGGGTATGGGACTTGCCTATGCCACTTCCGAGCGGGGAGCCTGCCACCTGAGAGCATTTACTGCCTTCAGCGAAACTCCTTATGATCTTGCAGCCATGGCTCAGGAGGTGGTTTCGCAACAAAACTTTAACAGCGTGAAATGGTCGATGTGCTTGTGTGATTTCTGGGGCACGGTCAACACGGAAATTATGTCCCAGTTTTTGAAATTCGGCCTGGGAAAGAACATCTCCGCTGAGCAACTGGATCAAATAGGGGAGAGGATCTGGAACTTATCCAGGATCTTCAACCTGCGGGCAGGCATGAAAAAAGTTGATGATGACCTTCCCCCCAGGATCAAAAAAGATCCCCTAATAGGAGGAAGGGCCCAAGGTAAGGTGCTTTCGGAGGAAGATTTGGAAACCATGCTTCAGACTTACTATGAGCTCCGGGGATGGGATAAAGAAGGTGTTCCCACTCAGAAGAAACTTAGCTCTCTAGGCCTGGCTGATCTTTAGAGCTATAAAGGAGAAAAATCATGCAGAAGTTCTTAATTTCCCACATCGAAAAATGTACCGGCTGTGCCCGATGTCTTCTTGTCTGCTCAGCACTGAAGGAAGGACAGTTTATCCCCTTTAAATCCCGTGTCCATTTTGTCAATTTTGCGAGAGATGGATTTTCTGTACCGAATATATGTTTCCATTGTGAAGAGCCTGCCTGTCAGGAGGCCTGCCCGGTAGAGGCGATCAGTCGAGATGAGTGGGGAGCAGTGGTGGTGGATGATGACACCTGTACGGGGTGTGATGAATGTGTGGATGCCTGCCCATATGGCATGATAGATCTCAACGGCCACGGCCTGGCCTATAAGTGTGATTTGTGCAGTGGTGACCCTGAATGTGTAAAGGTGTGCCAACCTCAGGCAATTGTCTACGCGGTGTTGGATGAGGAAGCAAGCCATAACCGAATCTTTCTTATGAAACAACAATTCAAGGAAGGCATGGCCAAGCAAAAACGGCTATCTTTTGCCCATGCCCTAAAGGGCATGTATGGTTAACGAAGCTGTGAGACTGTTTATCATCAATATCCAATCAACCTGGTCAAGAGGAGGCTACACATGCTTGAGGACGCACTGGCCTATTCGCGACGCTGGCTGGAGATCATTCACAAGCCTGAAGTCACCCCGGCCGAGGGCGAGGGAATCATCCGCGAGTCACTCTCTAACTTCGCCGAGCACTTCAACCGGGGCTGGCTGGAATATCGCAAGTCGGTGACTGAGGCCGGCGCCTGGGCTGCCACGGAGTGGACCGGCTCTGGCGCGGTCTTCCGCGACGTGCTGGGGCGTGAGTACATAGACTGCCTGGGTGGGTATGGGCTGCTGGACCTGGGTTGGTTGCACCCGAAGGTAGTGGACACGGTGCGTGCTCAACTGGCCCGCACGCCCATGCCCAGCCAGGAATTGATCGATCCATTGCGCGGGGTGCTGGCCCGGCTGATGGCCCAGATCACCCCTGGCGACATCAAGTACAGTTTCTTCGCCGCCAGCGGCACGGAGGCCGTCGAGGGCGCCATCAAGGTGGCCAAGATGTACACCCGCAAGCCCGGCTTCATCGTGGCGGTCAACGCCTTCCACGGCAAGACCATGGGCTCATTGAGCATGCTGGGCAAGTCAGACTATCGCGCCCCAGTCATGCCCCTGTACGCTGGCCCAGTGTATCACGTGCCCTATGGTGACGCCAACGCGGTAGAGCGTCAATTAGCTATCTGCCAGAAGGTTGGCGTAGATATCGCTGCGGTACTAATGGAGCCGATTCAGGGCGAGGCCGGGGCTATCGTTCCTCCGGACGACTTCTGGCCACGCCTGCGCGAGCTGTGCGATCACTATGGCGTGTTGCTTATCGCCGACGAAGTGCAAACCGGTATGGGCCGTACTGGCAAACTGTGGGGCGTGGATCACTGGAACGTGGCGCCGGATATCCTGGCAGTAGGCAAGTCGCTGGGCGGAGGGGTGATGCCCGTTAGCGCGTTTTGTTCCACCGAAGAGATCTGGCAGGTGATGATGGAGCCCAACCCGTTTATTCCACACCACCACCACGGGTGGCGGGCCGTTGGCCTGCTCGGCGGCCATCGCGGCGATCAATGTAACCCTGGAAGAACGGCTGTGGGAGCAAGCGGCCGAAAAGGGCACCTACTTTAAAAGCAAACTCCAGGAGCTGGCCACGCAGTATCCGCAGATTTATAAAAACGTCACCGGCAAGGGCCTGCTGATCGGCCAGCACTTCCACAATCCTGAGACAGGCTACAAAGTGGCGGCCGGACTGTTCAAGCGGGGGGTGTTGGTGGCTGGCACACTGACCAGCGCACACACCATTCGCATGGAGCCGCCGTTGATCAATCACCTATGATCAAATCAACGAGGTGCTCAACCGGCTATCTGATACCCTGACTGAGGTGGCCAGGACGCTGTAGTCAGTACATCACGGTTTGGCGTAGGAGATGTATTTAGTCTACTACTTAACACTACAACGTCATTTACCTGAATACATACAGGAATCGCCCATGCGCCGCGGTGCACCACGTCGCATGAAAATTGTGTTATTTTCAAAGGAATCGCCCATGCGTCGCGGCGCACCACGTCGCATGAAAATTGTGTTATTATTTTCAAGGGAGAGGATGGGGTAGAGGCAGGGGCTTCTCTCAGACTAGGCTTCTGTCTTCAACAGCCACAAGAAGAGCGGAGCCGGGATGACCCGGACCTGGTCATCCAGATCAAGAGTTTCGCTTGAGAGAACGAGTCCCTCCCCGAATGAGTTTCGGACTACCAGTTTGTCACGCCCCGTTACGGCCTGCTGGTACTTTACCTCAACTGGGATCTTTCGGGATCCCCAGCCAGACACAAAGTCCACCTCGTTGCCTTGTCGTGATCGCCAATAGAAGAGTGACTGTGGAAGGCTGAAGGACTCTGCAATCTCTTGCTCCGCAGCTCGGTACAGGGCCATTCCCACGATATTCTCTACCATAGCAGCCATTGCTGGAGTAGGGCCTCCTGGCTGTAGAACCTTGGGGATCTCTGCAAAGAGTGGGTCAACCAGGTAGAGCTTCTTGTTCTTCTTGAGAGAGATACCTCCTCCCCCCCGGTCCCAAAAGTACACGACCAAGATGGCGAAGGCTTCAGCCAGTGCTGTCACATACCTCTGCGCAGTTTCAGCTCCTCCGACACCCATCTCCTCTGCCAGATTTCGCCAGCTAGTAGCACCGCCCAGGCTCCGAACCACTCTCTCCAGAAGCTTCACCGCAGCCAATCGGTCGTATCCTAGCCGGTCCACGTCTCCTGCAACCAGGTCCCATAACATGCGAACCGTTGCTTCTGTTACCCGTCCCGTTGACAAGTAGTCCTGGAGAGCTGCTGGGAAACCCCCGACCATGACATAGGTCTCCAGGGCACGCCGAAGATCGGACAGGTAGCGCATACCTCCACGCAGTGTATCCTCGCTATCCGAGGCCAACAACTGCTTTAGGGTGAATTGAGGCTCTGGTGGTCCAGGAACTCCTTGGGCAAGGCAGAAGTCCCGAAAGGAAAGGGGCAATATGATCTTGTCCAGGCCAATTCCACCTCCACGACGACCAGGAAGTCGTTCAGCCCCTGCACGGATATCTGCGGCGGAGGACCCGGTCAAAACGAAACAATCCTCAGCGGCGGTTGTTTGATCTCTAAGGTATTTAATGCCTTTTTGCCAGTTCGGCACCGAGGAGATCTCGTCCAAGAAAATGCACCATGGCTCTCTCTCCCTGGGAAAGAAAGCCTTGGTCTCGGTGACGATAGAGACGATGGCCTCGGCTTCCCGCTCCAGGTCCAGAGAGTAATAAAGGATCCGGGGCCACTGGCTACCTCCCTCAATAAGCCTTTGGATGAGAAACTTCACCGTGGTAGTCTTGCCAACTTGCCGTGGTCCCCGAATGGTGTAGACATATGGTTTAGTGAGGTCTACTTCGTTGAGGAGCGAGGGCGTCCAGGAGAAGGCAGCTCTTGCGGCGCGCCTGATATGCCCATCTGATGCGATGGCGTCTGGAGACCGCCACCAGGGATTTTGCTCATTGAGACGATCAATGATCAGATCAGACCCCTCCCTTTTTGGCACATAGAACTTACAAAACCTCTGGGGTTTTGTCACATAAATCGTACAAAATGTGGGGGGTCTTGTCAAGTATTCGCCATAAGCTCATCTTCAAGACGGCCAATTCTAAAATGCAGAAGCATTTAACAGTTGCCTGGCGATGGGTCAGACCATAGGGTACACAGGAGCCGTCTATCATTTCCTCATGCTATAATGGTGGCATTGAAAGTTTTATGATTTGGGTTTGGCCCAGGACAAGAATTTGAGAGGTATTTGAGAGATGAAAAAATTAACCTTGAAAAAGAATGAAGAGAGAGCCCTTAGAGTTTTAAAAGAGGAATTATCCAGAAGGTTTAATGTCATTGACCTACGCGTCTTTGGCTCAAAGGTTCGAGGAGAAGATACCCCCGAATCTGATATAGATGTGATGATTGAGCTTGATGAATACAACCCTGATATTAAATCACAGATATACGATATCGTTTTTGAGATTAATCTCGAAAATGATACCTTTATATCTACAACAATTTTCAGCAAGAAAGAGATTGAAGATGGTCCGTTGTCAGAATCACCTATTTATAAAGCAATCTTGAGAGAAGGAGCCCTTATTTAATTGCTCTCAGTAATCAAGAGCCTTAAGGCTACATAACGGATTGCCACACCAAACTTTTATCTCCTGTTCCAGACACTCCTTGCTCCCCTCTTACTCTTGCGGGCTTATCCCGATGCTTTCCAGCCACTCGATAACTTCTGCATCAAGCCTTTGTCGTTTAAACTTAAACCACCTTTCTCGATGATCAGGATAGTTTAAGAGAACGTTCTTAAATCGCCTGAAAGCACCCTTTCCGTCAAGGGCAATCCATAGCTTCTCCTGGAGTATTTCATCCTTAACGCTCTCGGCGAACTCAACCATTAAATTGTATCCCTCATAAGATGGTTTCTCCGGAATTCTCTCATAGCGCTCAGGATTTGAAAAAAGAATGTCTTCAGCTTTTTTTACGTCGTCTTTCTGCCAGCCCGGCAAATCTTCAGTCGAAAGGTCACCTTCTTCGACTCTTCTCAGGATTTCACCTGCCACTACAATCACTTCTCCCGTTTCTTTATCGAGATAAAAGTCTATCTCAAAGCGCTCCTGGTTCTCCATGCATAGGCCAATCTCTTCCAGATCTACTTTTAGCTTTTTAAGTGGAACCTTTTTCACTGAAAGACCTCCTCCACCCCTATTTTTAGAGAAGATTTGCTTGCTCTGGCAATCTCCATCTCTTCCTTTGCTCCGACAACTTTTCGGTGTTTCTAAGGCTTGGCGTACTTCTCAGGGGAGAGTTATCGATGTTGTGCTAGATGTCTTAAGCTAAATATTAGTTATCGATGTTCTACTATGGAGTAACACCTATCCCCTCAGCCCTGAGATTCTGCCATATCAGCCTTTTTCGGTGGTAAGCCTCTTTAAGGTGGGCCAGTAGATTGGTCCAAAGATCAGGACATGACATCAGCCGGGAGATTTCTACGACAATGGCACAGTAATGAGCCGCCGGGGTAGCGCGGGAAGGTTTTCCCGATTGCAGATGCTCATCCACCAGCATCTGATAGCTGGAGGCAGCCAGCCGGGCATAGTTCTCTTGTCTTAAGTCTTGAGGGTTCTTGAGGATTATGCGGAGCCAATCGTAGAGACTGCTTTGCTCTTCCTTGAGCCTTTCTCTGTGCTTAAGAAGCTTTTTATAGCCAGTGAGATCCATTCCCTCCGATAACCTGGCAACAGCGTATTTGGCAATGAGCTTTATCTCCTCCAGGTCTTTTCCTCCTTTTCCAGCATGGAATTCCTCAAGAGCTTCCTTTTCTCTCCCCTCTGCCAGGAGCAGTCTGGTTCTAAGTCCAGCCCTACCAGGCCACCCTGTGCTCTCTTTGGTCGAAGATGCTAGAAGGCGCTCAAAAACCCCACTCCAGTTGGAAAGACTCTGTGATCGCTGTTTCAGAGAGGAAAACTCTCCCGCGGCGGGGTATTTCAGGAAATAGGCAATATGTGCCTCCTGAGCTGCCAGCTTATCCCCGAGGGTATCGAGAGCCTCAATGAGCGCTCTGGCGTATTCTCCGTCATATCCAAAATGCTCGATGCCCTTCCTGGCCCAGCGGGCCACTGCTTGCCAATCCTTTTCCTCCTGGTAGTGGGCAATAACTTCCCTTAAGTAGACGGCATTTCTGGAGGCAAACTTCTCTTTGAGGGAGAGGATCTCGAGGTCATTCTTTTCAGCCGCGGCAATGGCAATCAGGCCTTCTACCTCGTGTGGACAGGACCTTTTTTCTAATCCAAGTTCCTCCTCTACTATACCAGTCAGAATCTCCTTGAGTCTTTTTCGACCTTCCGGATCCAGCGCTTCCGCCAGCCCGGTAAAACCTCCACAGTAACGGTAGTCTTTAGCCACAGAAAGAATCTCCTGGATGGCTGCATCCAGCCCAAGGTTTTCCTCGTTTTGGAGGAGGCTGACGGCATAGCTCTTTATTGCCTGAGCGAAGTTGAGCTCAATGAAGTCCTCCGGGGCACCCTGATTTCCCAGGATGTCGGTAGTCTCTCCGGCCTTTTTAAGAATGCCAAAGAGCAGGCGATATCCCTCTACCGCCTCCCGGTGTTGTCCTCCTAGAGTTAGCTTCATGACGCTCTTCATCAGGTCGGTGAAAAGCTCTATCCATTCCTCGAATTCTTCGCTGTCGCCAGAATCATCCCAGCCGTAGTAATGATCATAGTCATCCCAGGAGACAAACTCCCCAGAGCGAGAACGCTCACAGAAATCTTTTATCTCCCCGAGAAGTTCAACTCCCTCAACCTGTGAAGATTGCTCCTGTGGGTACTGGGGTAGGTGCGCCGCCACCCACTTTTTCTGCTGATGATAAGGAAGTCCCTCCAGAAACCCAGCCAGCTCTTCGGCCAGCTCTTCCTTGCTTAGCTTAAGAAGAGCCTCCTTGTTGATAATGTCCGACCTGTCCATAAACTATCTCCTCAACTATAGTAAGTATAAAGAAGCTTGATCCATACAGCTCTCCCCAACCGCTTCTGGATCTCTGTAAAGAGTATCGATACGTTGTTTGCTACTTAAGCTTTTTCAAAGCTTTTATATATCTTTTAGCGTCATAGGGTTTGCCCTGGCTCATGACTTCCCATATCTCTCTCACAACAGCCTGGCCCATTATCCGCTAGCTGCATTATAGGCAGTTGCCGTGAAAGGAGCAAGTGTCTAATGGAAGATTGTCTCATGTTACATTTCAGCGTAAGTGTCCCTTGTGGTAAAGCCAGTCGCAAGTCGTATTTCTTTAGATGAATAACAACCGTGTTCCTGATGCCCCTGCTTGAGGATGCTCTCATGGGAGATGCACAGGCCGGGGGTATTCTTGAAGGATTCCACAGCCATATTTCTGGGCCGTCTCAGCGATCACTCGGCTGGATCTCGGGGGACTCCTTTTCCTCGTTGCGTTTTTGGACGCTATGGCGGATGTAAGAAAAGGTGGTATGAGTAGACATTCAAAATCCTCCGGAAACGTGTTCGATTGACCTTTTCTGTCATAATCATATCGGAGAAACTTAGCAAATTATTAGGCAAAACTTGACATTTTTCGATGGAGACAAGGAGGAGGTGAAGGTAATGGGAAACAAGCACAGCAAGCCTCTTACCTTCAAGTTTGAGAAAACGGAAGAAGGTGTTTTTGTCTATTGCCCAGAACTGAACCTTTATACAGATGGGAAAGACGAGCAGGAGGCTGAAAGTCATTTAACTACCCTTGTGGTCGACTATTATCATGTTCTTGCCAAACATAGGGATTCTTTAGGGCCAGAACTAAGAAAGAACTTAACCTACTACGAAGAAAGAATTTTGCCCCTAATTTCCCGATACTGCCAGGGTTGTGTTCATAATCCTTTCGAGCAACATTCTCTCTGGAATAAACTTGCTTTTGCGCTTCGCTGGCGTTTTAGCAATCGCAAGAAGGATCAGGTCAGTTGGATTGAACCTTTAACTACAAGGAAGTCGTTTGTGCATTAAGAGCCTTAAGTGTTAGGACCAGGGAAGGTTGTTGGTGTGTGGATCCGAGATGTGCTACAAAAATCTTGCTTGCTCTCAAAAGGGAATGATGGCATAACTCTCAAAACCCAGATTTGAATCGATTTGCCGCCAGATTTAGATTCGGAGGATGGGCCAAATGCGGAAATTGGGCCCTTTTGCAGGAACGCCAATGATGCTAATATATAAATCGCAAAGGTTGAGTAGTACTGCAAAAAATCCGAAAATTCTTTACTTCTGGTAGCTTAATGGTTACATTTTGGAGTGGGAGCGCTGGCTAACAAGTTACTCCAGCAGACGGCGTGAAACGCCGCCGCTGATTTCGGGCTTATGTGCTATAATTCAAAGCGAATATTACGATAGGGGATACAAAATGACTTTGACAGAAAAAATTCTTCAACATGTTAAAGATCTGCCTGAATCATTACAGGCTGAGGTATTAGATTTTATTGAATACCTTGAATCAAGAGTCGCAAAAAGCAAAGAAGGTGTCTCAGAAACCGAATGGTCAGCACTGTCTTTATCCTTTGCAATGCGCGGCATGGAAGATGAATATTCACCCTATACACTTGGGAAGGAGGCCTAATTATGCATACAGAATACACTGCGGTAATAAAACAAAAAGGTGATTGGTGGATTGGATGGATAGAAGAGGTTCCAGGAGTTAATTCTCAAGAGCGCACCTATCAAGAGTTAATTGAAAGTCTTCAAGAAGCTCTGCGAGAAGCAATCGAATTCAACCGTAAAGATGCAATTGCTTTGGCTGGAACAGGATATAAAGAAGAAAAAATATCTGTGGCCGTATGAAAAGAAATGAACTGCTGAAGTACCTTCGTGCACACGGCTGTGAACAGATTAGGGAAGTTAGTCGGCACTCTTGGTGGTGGAATCCAAATCAAAGTAAACGCTCATCTGTGCCACGGCATACAGAAATCGATGACGATCTTGCAAGAAAAATATGCAAAGATCTTGGAATAAAACCAATAAAATAGGTTGACCTTAAAGGCTTTGAATATTTCCTTGACTCCACTGTCTTTTTAGATCCCTCAACTACCGTTATTATCATTGATGAGATTAGAAAGATGGAATGCCTATCTCCTAAGTTCAAAAACCGGATAAAGGCGATACTAGATTCTGAGAAATTAGTCCTTGCCACTATTGCCCTGAAGGGTAGCGGACTCATTGAAGAGATAAAAAGAAGACAGGATATTAAACTCTTTGAGATGACTCACGATAATAGATACTCTCTACTACTGGAAATTCTAAAAGAGACTAAGACAATATTATCCGAGATAGCTTCCCTGTGTCGTTCGACAATCCAGGATAGTTGCCCGATGATGGGTCAGAATGTGGGCCCAGAAACTGAATTCGTGTCTCAGCTCGTCTCCATCTAAAATCAGCAATGACAAGGGCAGAGCGTCTTTTGGCCTGAGTTAAATCGGAAAAGGAAACGGGACAACTACGACATGACCTTTTACAAACTTTGCCAGGTCTCATCCTCCTCTGACCTTAGCCAGTCTTTTTTAGAGAGGATTCGCTTGCTCTGGCAATCTCCATCTCTTCCTTTGCTCCGACAACTTTTCGGTGTTTCTAAGGCCTGCTGTACTTCCTTTGCCCGTGCCCTAAAGAGAATATATCGTTAACAAAGTATCCTTGAATTATCTCCGTGCCCTGGCTCTGAAGCTTTAGGCCAGGAGTTTCTCTCTAAGAGTCATGCTAGCGTAGTCTTCTGTAAACTTAGCCGCTCAACTCTCGTAAATATAAGAAGCTTGATCCATCCAGCTCTCCCCAAGCTCTCCCCAAGACTTGACACAAGATGTTGCATAGATTATAATATTCATTAATATGAATATAAACAAAGAAACAAAAACTATGGAACGAGAGCGCCAATGGCGGATATATCAGTTGCAGTCGGAGATTTGCCGGACCCTTTCCGACCCGAAAAGACTTTTAATTCTTAATGAGCTACGGGAGGGGGAAAGATCCGTCACAGAACTGGGAAGAGAGTTAGGGCTTAACCAGGCTAATGTCTCTCAGCATTTAGCTCTTCTTCGACAGGGAGGGTTGGTAAAGTCCCGCAAGGACGGAGCTAATATCTATTACTCTTTAGCTACTCCGAGAATAATAGAAGCCTGTGACATTGTTCACCAGCTTCTTGTTGAGCAAAGGAAGAGATGGAGATTGCCAGAGCAAGCGAATCCTCTCTAAAAAAGAC
>NZ_BLRZ01000023.1 GCF_013281975.1 Candidatus Hakubella thermalkaliphila
GGACTACGGCGGCGAACCCCCTTTTATCCAAGAGATCCTCTAGGGAGAAATCCCTGACTAACCCCGTACGCGTCCTGGGGGACGGTTCGGTGAAGGAGATAGAGTGCTTGCACCAGGCCCTTGGGGAGTTCGATGCCAGCGGGAGGAGGAGGCCCATACCGGTGGAGAAGAGTGAGTTCAGAATGAGCGCAGATGTAGTCATCTCCGCTATTGGTCAAACTCCAGAGAGCTCCTGCCTGCGGGGAGAGGTACAGGTAAATCGGGATGGTACTCTGACCGTATCGCATGATCTGGCGACAAGCCATGCGGGCGTCTTCGCCGCAGGCGATGCTGTGATCGGCCCGGCCACGGTGGTGGAGGCTGTGGCCCAGGGGAACCTGGCAGCCCTGGCTGTAGACAACTATCTGCGGGGACGGGAACTCGCTCTGGAGGAGAAACTGGGTCCCTATATGACGGCAGAGCTCACCTACGATCTTGAGGAGTATGGAAAGGTGAAAAGGACAGCTATGCCCGAACTTCCAAAGGAGTCGCGCCAGGGCAATTTTACGGAGATCGAACAGGGTCTCTCTGAAGAAGCTGCTCAGATTGAGGCCCGGCGCTGTCTCCGCTGTGACCTGGAGTATGTTTCTTTGATCGAAGAGGATTTGCGGAAAGACGAACTCCTGACGGTAAGTCTATCCGAGGGCTAGAGGTAGGAGACGGAGCGTACGCTGTTCCCGAGCAAGGCAGGCTAGAGGCGGCTTGGGAGAATAGGAGAAGGGAGATTTGATGGAAGAGCTGAGATTGACTGTGAACGGCATTGAGGTCCAGGGAAAGAAGGGAGATACTGTCCTTCAGGTATGCCAGAGAAACGACATCTACATACCCACCCTCTGCCACATGGAAGGTCTGTCTGACCAGGGGACCTGCCGCATGTGCATTGTGGAGATTGAAGGAGAGAGAGGGCTGAATACTGCATGTACCACTCCCGCCAGGGAAGGGATGGTGGTCTGGACGGACACGGAGAGACTGAACCAGTTACGCCGATCCACGCTGGAGCTTCTCTTTTCTGAGCGTAACCACTTCTGTATGTTCTGCGAACTTTCCGGGGACTGCGAGCTCCAATCTCTGGCCTATCGTGCAGGGATTGATCATTTCGGCTATCCATTCCTATATCCTCCGCTTGCTCTAGATTCCTCCCACCCCTATTTGCTGTTAGATCACAGTCGCTGCGTCCTCTGTCGCCGCTGTATCCGGTCCTGTGCCGACCTGGTGGGAAACCGCACCTTGGGGGTGAAGGGGCGGGGATTTAGTACCATGGTTAGCGTAGATATGGACCAGGCTCTCTCTCAATCCACCTGTATCTCCTGTGGGACCTGCGTTCAAGTCTGCCCCACAGGGGCCCTTTTCGATCGGATCAAGACCTATCGGGGAAAAACTAAGGAGTGCCGTCGAGTGAGCACGGTATGCGGTAGCTGTGCCCTGGGGTGTGGGGTGGAGCTTTTCGTGCGGTCCAACCACATAGTGCAGATATGGGGAGACTTTGCGTCCGAGGTCAATCGGGGAGTTCTCTGTGTCCGCGGTCGTTACCAGCCTCTCCTTGGGCGGAGAGAACGGATCCGTATTCCCCTGATGAGGAGAAATGGATACCTGGAAGAAGTTGGTTGGGAGGAGGTTCTGGAGGTGGTGGCCACTACGCTCCGCCAGGCCAGAGAGAAGACAGGCGGAGCTCTGGGAGCTCTGGTGTCCCAACGATCTACTAATGAGACCCTCTATCTATTTCGGAGGCTTTTCCAGGAGGTTCTCCATGGTGAACAGGTGGGGGTACTTTCTGTGGGGTCCGGATTTTCGGAGGAAGAGATATGGGGCCAGATACCGCCGGGGCTCATTAGCTCGAACGGGACGGCCGATCCTGCCCGACGGAAGGCAGTCCTGCGAGCTGCTAATAGCTACGGCGCCGAGAAGTTGGGCCTGAACGAGATAAGATGGCCAGAGAACCTCGAGACTCTTTATATTCTCTTGGGAGAGGAGTCAGGAGAAACTCTCTCTCTGTCTGAGCTACGTCGGATTCCTCATATTTTCCTTCAGACGAGTTATCTCTCGCCTCTTGTGGAAGTTGCCCAGGTGGTTCTGCCTTCTCGGGTCTGGCCGGAAAAAGAAGGAAGCTTCACCGATTTTCGAGGAGAGCTGAGGCTCCTGACTTCAGCACTGCTTCCTCCTCCAGGAGTTCGGGATGACTGGGAGCTTCTTGTCGAACTGGCAGCTCGCCTGGAATTTGAAAAGCACTACACCTCTCCGACAGAAGTGTTAAAGGAGATGAAGGAAAGGAGCATGGTGTGAGCGAGAAGACAAGCAGGATAAAGATTGCCACCCAATGGCTGGCTGGATGTGCTGGCTGTCACATGTCTATCTTGGATCTGGATGAGGAGCTGGTGAAGCTACTCACTGAGAACCTGGAGCTTACCTCCTCTCCCATCACGGATCTTAAACATCCTCCCCAGGTTGAGGTTGGGATTCTGGAAGGAGCTGTTGCGGATACCTCCCACGAGGAGGTAGCCAGGGAGACGCGCGCCCGGTGCAAGATCCTGATAGCCATTGGGGATTGTGCTGTTTTTGGTGGTGTGGTGGCACTGCGCAACCTGATCTCCTTGAAGACGGCCCTGCAACGGGCTTATGTGGAGGCCGAGAGTGTGGAGGGAGGGAAGATCCCTAATTCCCAGGAGTTGGCCGTACCTCTGCATAAGGTGAAAGGAGTAGATCAGGTTGTTCGGGTGGACGTCTACCTTCCAGGCTGCCCCCCTTCGGCGGATGCCATTGGCTTTACTCTCAAGGAACTCCTCGCCGGAAGAAAGCCTGTTCTCAGTGGCGACAAGCTGCGCTACGACTGAAAGGATCGAGCGTAGCTGGGGGGAGAGTACAGAGGTGGGGAAGCAGTTGAGTCAGGATATTGTACTAAACCAGGATATTGGGGGAAGGAGAGAAATTGCCCGTGTCTCAGAAGATTACTATCGAGCCTGTAACCCGCATTGAGGGGCATGCCAAGGTCACCATTCACCTTGACGATGAGGGAGAGGTAGCCTGTACCTACTTCCACGTGAACGAGTTTCGGGGTCTGGAAAAATTCTGTGAGGGCAGGATGTTTTTCGAGATGCCCATGATCACCCAGCGGATCTGTGGCATTTGTCCAGTGAGTCATCATCTGGCTGCTGCCAAGACCTGCGACGCCATCTTGGGAGTGGAGATTCCACGGCCTGCCCGGCTATTGAGAGAGCTTATGCATATGGCCCAATTCGTCCAGTCCCACTCCATGCACTTCTTCTATCTGGCCGGGCCCGACCTTCTTCTGGGCATGGAAGCCGATACCGCGAAGCGAAACCTGCTGGGGTTGGTGGAAAGCCACCCCCAATTGGCTCTCCAGGCAGTAAAGTTGCGCAAGTTTGGCCAGAGCATTATTGAGAGACTGGGGGGTAAACGAGTCCACCCCTCTTTTGCCGTAGCAGGCGGGGTGAACTCAGCACTTCACCCGGCGGATCGCGATGTTATTTTGAAGGAGGTAGAAGAGGCGACCCCCATGATCCTCTCGTCGTTGAAACTTTTCAGAGACTGGTACGACGAGAACCAGGAGCTGGTCTGGAGTTTTGCCTCTTTCCCCTCCGCCTATATGGGGCTGGTCGATGATAACGGTTCTCTAGAGCTCTACGACGGTAGCATTCGTATCAAGGATGAGAATGGAAATACTATAGTTGACCGCCACGACCCGACTGACTACCTCTCCCTCATTGCTGAGCACGTGGAGGACTGGTCTTATCTCAAGTTCCCCTACTACAGGGCTCTGGGCTGGCCCCAGGGCAGCTATCGGGTGGGTCCTCTGGGGCGTCTGAACGTGGTGGACAGTGTGGGTACACCCCTGGCCCAGGAAGAGTTTGAGCGCTTCAAGGCCCTCAGCGACGGGATGCTGCAGGGTTCGATGCTTTACCATTATGCCCGGCTCATCGAGGATCTCTATGCAGCGGAGAGAATTGCCGAGCTTCTGCACGATCCGGAGATTCTCTCCACCGATATTCTGAGTAACTCGGATCAGATCACTGGAGAGGGTGTGGGAGTAATCGAGGCTCCCCGGGGTACTCTCATCCACCACTACAAGACCGATGAGACAGGGAAGCTCACCAAAGTTAACCTCATTGTGGCCACTGGACACAATAACTGGGCCATGGGTAAAGCTGTAGAGGTAGTGGCCAGGCAGTACATTCGGAGAGGCAAGCTCACAGAGGGCTTGCTCAATCGGGTGGAGGCAGCCATCCGCTGCTACGACCCTTGTCTCTCCTGTTCCACCCACGCTCTGGGAGAGATGCCCCTAAAGGTCCAGTTGATCTCCTCCCGGGGCGAGTTTCTAGGTGAGCTCTCGCGGTCTTTCTAAGTAGATTTGCCCACCTGTTCGGGAAGGGGAAGGTAGACGGTGAAGGTACTCCCCTCACCCAGTTCACTGATCACTTCCACCCTACCCCCATGAGCATCCACAATCTTCTTCACGATGGACAGACCCAGGCCCGTTCCGGTGACATATTTGGTCTCCGGAGTACGCAGGCGGAAGAACTCCCGAAACAGCTTAGGAAGAGCTTCCCTGGGAATACCTACCCCCGTATCTGAGATGTCGATTCGGACATACGGTTCCTCCACTTTGGTCTCTACCCATACCTTTCCCTCCTCCCGGTTATATTTAATGGCGTTGCTAAGGAGGTTAGTAAAAAGGCGGATCATCTCCTCCCGATCGGCCTGAAGGAGGGGGAGTTCAGCGGGTAGCTCACAGGTTATACTGACCTTCCTGGTCCGGGCTTGAGGGCTCACCAGCTCCAGTGCCGACTGCAGGATGTCCGCCAGAGGAAGCTGCTCGATCCTCCGAAAGGTGCGTGCTGCCTCCAGGCGGGAGACCTCCAGGAGGTCCTGTATGAGAGCGAGAAGAGCCTCCCCTCTCTGGTTGCAGCGCTCAAGCATATGGCGGATCTGGGCAGGATCCCGGACTGTGTCTCCCAGGATGAGGTCCAAATAGCCTTTAATGGCGGCCAGAGGAGCTCGTAGCTCGTGGGCTACCATGGCTATGAACTGGGCTTTCATGCGGTCTAGCTCCTTGAGCTGAGTAATATCCCGCAGGACCAGGACAGCTCCCAGAATCTGGCCGTTCTCGTCCCTTACTGCGGCCACGTTAGCCATCACTACTGTTTTGCCCTCTGGATCCAGGCTGAACTCCCGGGCCACCCGGGAGTACTGTGAATCCGGGGAAGAGAGAGATTCGGCTAGCAGAGTGGCCATTTCTGGGTTAGGGAGGTACTGCTCAAAAGGCTGGCCCAGCCGGGGAGCTTCCTTGAGGCTCAACAAGGTAAGGATGGCCGGATTATAAAGAACCAATTGTCTCTCTCGGTTGATCACCAGCACTCCATCAGCCAGGCAATTAATGATGGTACGCAGGCGAGACTTCTCCGTAGCGATCTCTAGAAGCCGACGGTCTCGCTCCTCGGCCAGACTCCTTGCCTCTAGAGTGAGCCGGCGTACCTCCAGACCTCGCTCTACCACTCCCAGGAGCTCATTGGGGGTAAAAGGCTTAGTCACAAAATCGTAGGCTCCTAGCTTGGTAGTCCGAACTGCCAGCTCTAAGGTAGCATAGCCAGTGATGATGATGCAGACCGTGTCGGGACTCAGATTGCGCACTGCCTGCAATAACTCTACCCCGTCCATGTCAGGCATCTTTATGTCGATGAGGATCAGGTCAAAGTGATCCTGCCTGGCCTTGGCCAGGCCTTCCTTTCCTCCAGCAGCAGTCTCCACGCGATATCCCTTTCGGCAGAGTACCCGGCGGCAGCCCTCCCGGACGGCGGGCTCATCATCCACTACCAGGATGGAGGCTGGAACAGGTTCTGCTAATGACTCCTGAGGGTCTCTACTCCTTACCTTAAGGGCCTCTGGCATCTTCTAGACCTCTTCTCTTCGGTCTGTTTCCAAAAGGAGACCTTGGCTCTCCTCAATCTGGGGAGGGGGGTGGTGAGGCAGGATAATGGAGAAAGTGCTCCCCTTGCCCTCTTTACTGCGCACGCTGATCTGCCCTCCGTGCATCTTGATTATCGCATATACGAGGGCTAGCCCGAGGCCTGTGCCCCGCCCCGGCTTCTTGGTGGTAAAGAAAGGGGTAAAGATCTTGCTCAGATTCTCCTCGGGGATACCACAACCCGTGTCTGTAAACTCGATCAGTACTCCGTCCTCCACTGGCGCCGTGACTATAGTCAGGTCTCCACCCTGCGGCATGGCTTCACAGGCGTTGATAATGAGATTGGAGAACGCCTGCTGCAACTGGGAATGATCGGCTAGGAGGCGAGGAAGTCGGGGATCCAGGTAGTGCACCAGCCTCACGTTCTCCAGGCGCGACTCTTTCTTCAAGACTTGGAGGGTCTCCTCCAACAGCACGTTCAGATCTGTTGGCTGCAGATCCAGTTTTCTCTGGCGTGCAAAGTCGAGAAGAGCCGCTACGATTTTCTTAGCCCGGTCAGCTTCTTCCGTGATTGTACGGAGGTCACTAAAGTGGGGGTCCTCGGCACTGACTTCTTCCAGTAATAGGTGGCCGTATAGCAGGATGGCAGCCAGGGGGTTATTGAGCTCATGGGCCACTCCTGCTGCCAGTTCTCCCACGCTGGCCAGCTTTTCCTTCTGGATAAGCTGGGTCTGGGCTCGCTCCAGCTCCTGGCTGAACTTCTGTACAGCCTTCAAACTCTCCTCTAGCTGGTCGATCAGGTAGGGAAGACACATCTCCGCCTCGGCCAGTCCCTGATAGACGGCGATAGCCTTCTCCCTGCAAGTGGGATAGCCGCAGGCCGCGCAGTTGAGTTCGTTCTCCGGGCCCAGCTTTTTGATGCGGCGCAAGATGGCTTTGACCTCCTTCTGGCCAGGTATGGGGAGGCTTATGGCGCGATTGGTAAAGCCACGATGTAAATCCACACAAGCATACTCGTCCAGGAAGCTCTCTATGTCCTCCTGTCTTTGTCTGGTTAGCTCGTGGCGCACGTAGTTGGTAACTATCTCCTTGCGCGAGAAACGGCTAAATCCATTCCCAATTATCGGCCCATTGATACAACCCTCGCAAAAGAGGATATCCAGAAACTCCACTTTGATGGCGTCCTGGCTGAGCTCACTCAGTATCTGAAGGACGTTGTCCTTTCCGCCCACAACCATGATGTTGTTCTCCAGAATGTCTGCCCGTAGAGCGGCGGTCTTAAGAAGCCCGGCGGACACTGGGAACAGGCGGCCAACCCCCGGTCGTGGCCCATCGAAGTCGGTTTCGGGCAGCCGGGTGAGTTCGATTCCGTCTTGGGCGAAGAGGGAGCGTAACTCGTCGTAAGCAAGAACAGCATCCACGGCGCTGGCCACTGGGGGATCGCGTATCTCTGCCTTTTTAGCAATGCAGGGACCGATAAAGACCACCTTGGCCTGAGGTCGGTACTTCTGCTTGATCACCCGGCCCAGGGCGATCATGGGTGATACCAGGGGAGCCAGGTAGGGGATAAGAGAAGGAAGATACTTCTCTATGTAGAAGACTACCGCGGGACAGGGAGTGCTGATAACGGTTCTCTGACGACCTTCTTTAAATAACTTGTAATACTCGCGGCCCAGCAACTGGGCTCCAAAGGCGACCTCCAGAACCTCTTGAAAGCCCAGCTTGCGCAGGGCGGTCACTATCTGGCGTGGCTTGGCAGGATGAAAGGGGATAGGGAAGGAGGGGGCGAGAGTGGCGAACACAGGGACGGCATCCTGCAGCAGTTCCTTTACCAGTTCAATTTCGGAGTAGATTTCTTTAGCTGATTGGGAACACACCTTCACGCAGTTGCCACAGGTGATGCAGCGTTCCTCCAGGACCTTGGCCTGTCCTTCCTCCACCTTGATGGCCTTGGCTGGACAGCCTCGGATACACGTGTAACAGCGACGACACTTCGCCTTTATGGTTCTTACTATACCTCTTGTGGGCACCTTTTCGCTCTCTAGGGTTTCTTAAATCTTTTCCTGCCCCATCTGTAGCCGCTCATGAGGAGATAGGCGAGCATCCCACCTGACAGACCGGTCTATGTCCACGAGCAATCCACCACAGGAACTCAGGAGAGAAGGTCTTTGTTCAATTTTTCACGTATATAACTATAGCATGTTTGTCCTTGGCCGGCAACGATCACCCTTTTGGTGACTGTCCTAAACATCGGTGTGAATTGTTGAACATCTAGAGCAGGCAAGACAAAAGTCCTGGTCAATGGACATGAGCCAGCACCTTAATTGCTATTAAAGCCTCCACCCACCGATTAAGGGACGATTACCCCTCCGAATACATTCCTACGTGAGGCAGGACAGTGAGGCAACAAAACTCGAAAGTAGATCGTGGTATCATCCAGGAGAGTGTCTTTTATCCGGTGTGGAGAGGGACTGCATATGGAGGGGAGTGGATGGCCAAGAGAGTCAAGTTAAGGAAGGGGCAGCCCACGCTCCGTCCGGTACGTGCTGATCTCCATATCCATACGGTCCTCTCGGCCTGTGCCGACTACCGTATGGCTCCCCCTCTTATCGTCCGCACGGCGCTGCAGCGAGGTCTTGATCTCATTGCGATCACCGACCACAATTCAGGGGAGAACGCGGGAGCAGTCCTGCGGGCTGCCGAGGGTACCGGTTTAACGGTACTTCCGGGCATGGAACTATGTACCCGGGAAGAGGTTCATCTGGTAGCCCTCTTTCCGGAGCTAATATCTCTCTTATGCTGGCAGGAGGAGGTCTATGAAGCTCTCCCTCATCTGGCTAATGATGAGGCGGTCTTTGGAGTCCAACTGGTGGTGGACGAGCAGGGACGGTTTCTGGGTAAGAACCATCGCTTTCTCTTTGCCGCGACAGACTTCTCTCTGGAGGAGGCCGTAAGGAGAATAACTGAGATCGGGGGTTTCTGTTTCCCTGCACATGTGGATCGGCCTGCCTTCGGCCTCCTGACTCAGTTGGGCTTTCTTCCCCAGGATGTAGATTTGCCAGCGGTGGAGATCTCACCTCGTATTAGCTGCCAGGCGGCGAGGGAGAGATTTCCCTCTCTGGGGTCCAGGGTTATCATTCAAGCCTCCGATGCCCATCGGCTGGAGGATATCGGTCTGGGTATGACCGTTTTCTCCATGGCCGAGCCCTCCTTTGAGGAGTTGATCCTGGCTAGTGTGGGAAGGGATGGGAGAGGGGTACTGGGGTACGGACAGCTCCCAGGCGGTCAAGATTTGGTCTAACTCCATTCAAAGCGGTCCCTTTTCAGATCAACACTACGACTCCTGAACCAGATGTTTTGTGATATACTAAGCCAGGAAAAGTACCGACAAACTGTCTTAAGATAGGAGGGACTCTCGTGGAATCTTTGCCAAACCTGGTTGAGATAACCAAGAATGTCTACTGGGTAGGAGTTAAAGACTGGAATCGCCAAAGATCTGGTGGATGCCAGCGCCATAATTCTCGGGGCACCCACGGTGCTGGCCGGAGCACATCCGCTGGCTGTATATACTGCCCATCTAATTAAGGCTTTACGGCCGCCTACCAGATTTGCAGCCGTGTTGAGTTCATATGGATGGGCTGGAAGTGCAGTAAAACAAATTCAGGAAATACTGGAGACATCCAAGATCGAAATTGTTGGGGCTGTAGAGGTCAATGGACCACCGCGAAAGGAAGATATTCTGGACATAGTTGATTTAGGAAGGCAGATCTCCAAAAAGATAAAGGAGAGTCTATCGGCATGGAAGAGGGGAGATGCGCTGACCGACAGAGAATGCTGCATTGACACAGAGTTAAGGGGCGTCACTGTCCAAGTTCTTATTGCGCCTTGCTGAGACTCCCACGTTCGGCCGGAAAACTTTACAACTCCCGAGGGCAAAGTTAAAATAAGGCAACCAGGTGAACCAGGCGAAAAGGAGGTTTCAGTTATGGGAAGAGTTGGTGGTGGACTTGTGAGCGTGGTTATCGCCTTCGGGGTGGGGCTGGCAGTAGGTCTTTTGACTGCCCCTCGGCCTGGCCGGGAGACAAGGCAAATTCTCAGAGAAAGGTGCCAAAGTCTATGTGAGGATGCCTGCCAGACCATAGAAGAAAGAATTTCTGATTTCGTGGAATCCGTAGAGAGTTACACGGAAGGACTGCAGGAGGAGTAGCAAGTTTTTCTAAAAAGAGTCAGAGAAGTAAGCGATAATCTTTTGCTTCAAGGTCCTATTTCTCTAGTATTCCAGGTTCCGAGGGCCTGAGCCTCTTAGAGTGTCGCTCAACCCATTGCGCCAATTCCTTCTTGGTCATTCGACCCGCGGCAACATCGCTGATAGCTCGAAAGGCTTCCTCCTCAGAAGCAGTTAATTCATATCCGTTCCTTTGAAGAAATGTGTCTGTAACTACAAGAGCCAATCGCTTATTTCCATCAACAAAAGGATGGTTAAGACAAAGGTGGTAGCAGTACGCTGCGGCTTTGGCGAAAAGGGAACTATGAAGCTCTTTACTGCCGAACGTCGCCTGAGGCTGAGCCAAGGCTGAGTCCAGAAGTCCCTCGTCCCTCAGTCCGGGTGAACCCCCATACCTTCTAATGAGGTCCTCCTGAAACATAAGGACCACTGCCTTCGGGATGTAACGAGGAGCCTTCATTCAGCCAGGGCCTTCAGGGTGTCCCGGTACTTTGTGTTGGTTCGCTCGTAAGCCCTGGCCCAGGCGAGAAACTCGGGATCATAGGGTGTCACAGTGAAACCATCCTGGCCTTCGATGATTTGGACGGTCTCCCCTTCCAGCAAGTGATAACGCTCCACTACTTCCTTGGGCAAGGTTATACCGTAGCTGTTGCCAATCTTGCGCACTTTGACAGTTTTCATGTCTTAAGTATATACACATGTTGTCACAATTTCAAGTTTGGGATACCATTTGGAAGACATTTGATAAGAGTAGAGAGTTAGCTTATATTTATGTAGCATGTACTAACTACTAACATTTGCTAGCAAAAGGGAAATTGCTCACGAGGAACATCTTGAGAAGGCCAATGTGACAAGAAAACTTCTCATTGAGGGTGTACGACGTTGGAAGCTGGAGCACGCCCTCAAGCTCTACCGAGAGGGAGGTATCACTAAAGAGAGGGCTGCCGAGCTGGCCGAAGTCTCCTCCCTTGAAAATAACCCAATTTTCATGCGATGTGGTGCGCCGCGGTGCATGGGCGATTCCTTGTATGAGATCGTAGATGCTGTCCAGGAGCGGTGCATTCCCTCTACCTATAGACTGGACGATCTTAAAGAAGATTTAAGAGCGCTCTACAAAAGGGAGCTTCCAAATTAGCTGAAACAATTTCTCTCGGTGTCTCCCTGGCTCCATCGTCTCTTAATCTTTTGTACAACGCACCATACCAGGAGGTTGCCATGGCCAAAACCAAAAACTATCTTGCCTTTGATTTTGGTGCCAGCAATGGAAAGGCAGTGCTGGGCAGATTTGATGGTAAAACTATAGTAACGGAAGAGATTCACAACTTTGAGAACATACCGGTGCTGGTAAATGGCACATTGTATTGGGACATACTGAAGCTATTTCATGAGTTGAAGGTGGGCTTAGGAAAGGCAGTCAAAGTTAGTGGTGGCAGTTTAAACGGGATAGGAATAGATACCTGGGGGGTTGACTTTGGTTTAATCTCCCAAGATGGGGCTCTTATTTCCAATCCAGTTCACTACAGAGATAAACGAGCTACGGGTATGATGGAAAAGGTGTTCTCCAAAGTTCCCCCCAAAGACGTTTTCTTTATGACCGGTGCTCAGACTCTGGAAATCAACACCTTATATCATATTTACTCCATGGTCCTATCCAAATCTCCTCTACTGAAAATAGCAGATTTAATGCTTCATATGCCGGATCTTTTCAACTATTTCTTAACTGGAGAGAAGATAGGGGAATTTACTATTGCTACTACCAGCCAGATGTATGACCAGAAAAACAAAGTATGGGCCAGGGAGCTGTTAAAAAGGCTGGATATACCCTATGAAATCATGCCAGAAATTGTAATGCCTGGAACGGTGATAGGAAATCTACTTCCCGAAATCTGCCAAGAAACTGGCTTCCCCTTCATACCAGTAATAGCCCCTGCCTGCCATGATACTGGCTCAGCAGTAGCAGGAGTGCCTGTAAAATCTGATTCTGGTAAGACCTGGGCATTTATAAGCAGTGGGACCTGGTCTATTATGGGAGTAGAGGTGAACGAGCCTATTCTCAGCCAAAAGGCCTATGAAAAGGGTTATGCCAATGAAGGAGGCGTAGCCGGAACTTATAGGTTTTTAAAGAATATTACTGGATTATGGATCATCCAGGAGTGTCGTTCTGCCTGGGAAGCTAAAGACGGGCGAGAAATTTCCTGGGAAGAGATCTGTAGTTTAGCCTCCCAAGCACCACTTATGGCTTCCTTCATAGATGCTGACAACGCCATTTTTGCTAGAAAGGCTACTGATATGAGTGAAAATGTAATTGAATTTTGTAAAAATACCCATCAAAAGATTCCCCTTAGTAGAGAGGAAATATCTAGAGCTATTTTTGAAAGTCTGGCTCTAAAATATAGAGTTTCTCTGGAGCAGTTAAAAGAATGTCTGGGTAAAAAGGTGGAGCTTATCCACCTTGTAGGAGGGGGCTCTAAAAATAAGATTTTGAGCCAGTGGACAGCCAATGCTACAGGGCTACCAGTGATAGCAGGGCCTGCCGAGACTACTGCCAATGGTAATCTTATGCTCCAGTTAATAGCTACTGGCGATTTATCCTCCATTAAAGAAGCAAGAGAGGTTATTATAGCTTCTTCAAAGCTCGACCATTATGAACCCAAAGACGTTGATTTATGGAATGAAGCCTACGAAAGATACAAAAACCTCGTGGTCTAGGCTCTTTCTCCAACACTACTACCTTCCAACCGCTCTAAGATGTTTAGTGTTATAATTAAAAAACTAGAGCATTTGTTCCTCAATCTTGACCAAAGAATTGTGAGGTGAATTCTGATGGAAGACATCTTATTAAAGCTTAAAAGCATAGAAAAGCTAGTTAAGTCAGGTATAGAGGATAAAGTAGTGGAGCGAACCGTAGATAAGCTTTACAGATACCAGTCAAAAAAACTGAGTCAAGATCTTGATGATGTTGAGAGCCGCATCAAGGCGTTCGAAGGAAAATACCAGATAGGTTGTGACGAGTTCTTAGCCAGATACCGGACCGGAGAGTTAGGAGACCATGCCGATTACCTGGAGTGGTACGCCCTTTGCGACATGGCAAACAGACTCAGAGAGAGAATGAAAGTGTTAACAAGTTGAGCGAAGAGAATCCCTCTGTATCTGCCTATTTTGACGAAGTGAAGTACCTGTTAATTACGGAGCCATCTATTGGCTCCTTTGACATTTTA
Source organism: Candidatus Hakubella thermalkaliphila (assembly GCF_013281975.1). Lineage (GTDB taxonomy): Bacteria > Actinomycetota > Humimicrobiia > Hakubellales > Hakubellaceae > Hakubella > Hakubella thermalkaliphila. Next base: position 13,400 of record NZ_BLRZ01000023.1, read on the forward strand.
AGAGAGGTGGTAAAGGAAAAAGAAGGCTTTATTCGCATAAGAGCCATGTTAAGTAATAAAGGCATCCTTGAGATATTCGAGTACGTAACCATAGACAGAGAAGAACCTGTTGTCAATACCTACAGCTTCCATTGGCAAGATGGAAGGGGAAATCTCCTAAGTAGATGGGATAACGCGCCGCACCATAAGGAGGTCACCAGTTTCCCGCATCACAGACATTTAGAAAATGGAGTGGTCTCTTCAAAGCAGGTAACTCTTAAAGAAGTTTTGGAAATCATTCAGGAAGAAATGTCGCAGTAAATGTGGTTCAGCACTTTCCTCGGGGAGTTCACTAAAGGCGGGGTCGTTTCTATACCTCAAGCATATGCAGATGCAACCTTCAAGTCCTGTGGATACGATTTTGCCCTTTGTTCCCATTCCTTCTATAATCTTCTGAGAAGGATGTTCAGAAAAAGATACTAATCCTTTCCATAGTTGTCTTTAGTGGCTATCTTCGATGAGGTTTCTATGATCAGGATAGTTCCCATCAAGGTTGGCGATCAGGTTAAGCTGAAAAAGCCTCATCCCTGTGGTGCCAATGACTGGCGGGTCATCAAGCTGGGAATGGATATCGGTCTCCAATGCCAGAAGTGCGGGCGCCAGGTCAGGTTGCTGCGAAGAGACTTCGATCGCCGATTCAGAGGCCATCTGGATGGTCTTGATAGAAATGGGGATAGTCTGGATGGAAACCTGGAGGGAGAGGTCTGATGCAGATTGGGATAGTAGGCCTTCCCAATGTAGGCAAAACGACTCTCTTTAACGCTCTAACTGGAGCTGAGGCAGAGGTAGCCAGCTACCCTTTCTGTACCATTGAGCCCAACATCGGAGTGGTGGAAGTTCCCGATGAGAGGCTTTTGCGGCTATCCGAGATGATCAGACCTCAGCGCACTGTCCCCACGACCATAAAGTTCCTGGATGTGGCAGGCCTGGTGCGGGGGTCCAGTCATGGGGAGGGACTGGGTAATCAGTTTCTGGCCAAAATCCGGGAGGCCGATGCCATCGCCCAGGTGGTGCGGTGCTTTGAGCGGGAAGATATTTCTCACGTGGAGGGAGAATTATCACCCTTGAGGGATATAGAAATTGTGGAGACGGAGCTTTTGCTGGCTGATCTGGCTGTGGTTGAGAGGCGCCTGGATAAGGCCCGGGGAGCGGGCAGGTCCGGAGATGAGAAGGCCAAAAAGCGGGTCCAGGGGCTAGAGAAGATAAAGGAACATCTGCAGAGGGGCAAGTTGGCCCGGCTTCTACCTCTGGATGAAGATGAGCAAAAGCTGATGGAGGAACTGAGTCTTTTGACCAGGAAGCCTACGATCTATGTAGCTAACGTCTCAGAAGATGCCTTGGACGAAAAGAGCCAGGAACGTCTGAGGGAGATATTCGACAAGGCCAGAGACAATGGGGCAGAAGTAGTGATAGTGGCGGCCAAATTCGAGAGCGAGCTGGCTCAACTGGAGTCTGAGGAGAGGAAGGAGTTTTTGAGGGAAGAGGGGCTGGAAGAGTCCGGCCTGGACCAGTTCATCAAGGCCAGCTACAAACTTCTGGATCTGGTTACTTTCTTCACTACAGTGGGGCCGGAGGTGAGGGCCTGGACCATCAATAAGGGTACCCGGGCTCCTCAGGCTGCGGGTAAGGTCCACTCGGATATGGAGAGAGGGTTTATCAGGGCAGAGGTGGTATCCTATGGTGACCTACTGGCTGCTGGATCTGTGCCCAGAGCCAGAGAATTGGGCATCTATCGTCTGGAGGGCAAGGATTACGTGGTGCAGGATGGGGATGTGACTTACTTCAGGTTTGCTGTGTAGAGAGCGGTTGACACTCCCATGACTAAAGCCGTGGGATTCTCGGATACCCGAGCAACACAGGTGCCAGTTGAATCTAACACCTGAGGCCGGTGCCATGGCGGCCACTACAGGGATTTCTCCCTGATACTTTTTGGTCTGGAGAATCCTTAAAGTTCTCAAGACCTACCCACAACATTTTACATTGCGCAGGATTGTGGCAATAACGCCATACGTTGTCAAAGTGCCACAAGAATGATAGCACAGTGGGAGCAAAAAACAAGAGGCCATTCATCCCACCCCTAAAGGGATGGGCTTTCTTGCCGGAGGTGTTTGTAAAATTGACCAAAGCGCATAAGCCTGTTGACTACGACCACGATTATGACTATCTGACCGACTTCTGGCTGGGAGAGGGCCGGCAATACGAGGAGAGAGTCGAGCTCGAGGCTCTTAAAAAACTACTCCCGGCTCAGGGGACCTCTCTTATTGATCTGGGAGGAGGTTTTGGTCGATTGGCCAAGGCTTACCTGGATAGATTTGAGCAGGTGGTCCTTTTAGACTACTCCTTGAAGAATTTGGAGAGGGCCCAAGAAGAGCTCCTGCGTAAGCATATCAAGAAAATGACCCTGGTGGCGGCCGATGTTTATAATATTCCTTTCCCTAATTCATACTTTGAGTATGCCCTCTGCGTTCGAGTAGTTCATCATTTACAGGATCCCCTGGCCTTTTTTCAGGAAACCAGACGGATTGTGAAGGATGGGGGGAGGTTTATTCTGGAATATGCTAACAAAAGGAACTTTAAAGAGATACTCAGGTTTGTGTTTCGTAGACCCCACCGCAGTCCCTTTACTATGGAACCGTCTCCGGTGGGAGACAGAATTCTTAACTACCACCCCCGGTACATAGAAATCACATTAGAGAACAGCGGCTTCAAGATCCAGGAAGTTCTAAGTGTTTCAAACTTTCGGCAGGCTTTTCTTAAGTCCTTCTTTGGTTCTCACAAATTAACCCTCCTGGACTCCTTAGTTCAGAGGCCTCTAGGTCTGATGCGTTTCGGACCCAGTATTTTTATCCGGGTAACAGCTTTATCAGCGGGGAGTTCCCAGTCTCCAGACGAAGAGTCTCCAGACCATGGGGGGAAGCGGAGCCCTTTTTATGGGTCATATTCGGTCCACTTACCCTCCGGGTCTCCAAAGATGGAGGATAAGCCTTATTGGCAGCCTCCCTTTCAATGTCCAGCCTGCTTGTCTCAGAATATCTTGGAGCGGGAGAATGAGGTCAGATGTCAGAGTTGCCATCGAGCTTATGCCAAAAGAGGCCTCATCTACGATTTCAGACTCCCCTGATTGATAAACAAATTGCCAAAACCCTGGCTCAATAGTAGAATAAATTTGCAACAAGTTAATTCAATTACAAGTCACTCATGCCGCCTACAGCGGCACCACGAAAGAATGAAAAACCTATTTTCAGGATAGGAGATGAAGAATGAAGGAAAAGATTTATCCTTCTGGCGTAATACATCGGCTTTCGGCTTATCTCAGGTACCTGGTCCAATTGGACGAAGTAGGACGAACAACGGTCTCCTCTCGGGAGATAAGCGATGCCGCTGGCGTCAACAGTGCCGAGATCAGGAGGGATCTCTCCCTCTTTAAGGTGGTAGGTAAGAGGGGCGTCGGTTACAACATTAAAAGTCTGATTACCCGGTTTAATGAGATCATTGGAGCTCAGCAAGAGACTAGAATAGCTTTAATAGGTGCCGGCCATCTGGGTACGGCTATTGTTAATTACGATCCTCTTCCAAAGCATGGCTTTGTCATTTCCACCATCTTCGATAACGATCCTGAAAGAATCGGGCAAAAAGTGGGCAATCTGGTAGTCAAAGACATTAGGGAATTGGAAAATGTCGTCAAAAGACATAAAATAGCCACTGCTATTCTGGCTGTCTCGCCAGAGGCAGCTCAGGAAGTGACGGATCTCCTGGTAGATGCCGGGGTCAAGGTGATTCTTAACTATACTCCGGTCAGAATTGAAGTTCCTTCAGGGGTAATCGTCCAGACTACAGATCCCGTGGAAAAATTATTACACACCCTTTATTATCTGAGTCGAAAAGGTCAGGGATATTCTGCGGCTGGCTAAGCTCATCTTTAGTAGCAGTTAGCGAGCATAGCCTTTATTCCTCTGTAAAAAAATGTTGTGGCATAAGTGCAAAAACCAGATTTGAGTCGATTTGCCGCCAGATTTAGATTCGGAGGATGGGCCAAATGCGGAAATTGGGCCCTTTTTACAGGAACGTCATGTTATCCTTTTCCTCTGAAAATGCATCTTAATTTTCATGTTCCTTTGTGCCAGTGGTGGCATGAGGGTTTCATGAGGAGACCCCTTTGTCAGAAAAACAAGAATACCTGAGAAAGCTTTCCGCTGTTGACGAAGTCCTGATACTTCCGGAGATAGCAGAACTCCTGGAGATGCACCCCCGGGGACTGGTAGTCGATGCTGTGCGGATCATAATAAACGAACTAAGAGAAACCATTCTCTCTCTGGAGGACCTGAGCCAGTTGGAAGACTTGAAATTGGAGGCAAAAGATCTTATTCCGCTGGTCAAGAAATTGGTCCAGAAGGTAACTACTTTCAGTCAGAGGAGAGTGATTAATGCTACAGGGGTCGTAGTTCACACCAATTTGGGACGGTCTATACTGCCTGAGGAAGCCGTTGAGGCCATGGCCATGGCTGCCAGAAGCTATACCAATCTGGAGTATGATCTGTCCCAGGGTCAGCGGGGTTCCAGACAGACTCACGTAGCGAGCCTTCTTACCACTCTCACCGGCTCGGAGGCAGCCCTGGTGGTCAACAACAATGCGGCTGCCGTTCTGCTGGTGCTTACCGCTTTGGCCCAGGACCGGGAGGTTATTGTATCCCGGGGAGAACTGGTGGAGATAGGAGGAGGTTTTCGTATTCCTGAGATCATGAGGCAAAGTGGAGTCAGGCTGGTGGAGGTAGGAACTACCAACAAGACCAGGATCGAGGACTACCAGAGGGCCATAACCTCTGAGACGGCCCTTCTTCTAAAGGTGCATACTTCCAACTTCAAGATTGTCGGATTTGCCCAGGAGGTGTCTTTGCAAGAGCTGGTTTGCCTGGCCAGAGAGTTCGGTCTACCAGTGATGTACGATCTGGGGAGCGGAGTTCTGACCCAGCTTGATGTGAGAGGCTTTGAGCAAGATCCTAAGGTCAGGGACTGTGTTAAAGCTGGAGCTGATATAGTAACTTTCAGCGGCGATAAGCTCCTGGGTGGACCTCAGGCGGGGATGATTCTAGGCAGGAAGGATCTGGTGGAACGAGTCAAAGAACATCCATTGGCCAGAGCGGTAAGGATAAACAAGATCAGCCTGGCCGCCCTGGAGGCGGTCCTGAGACTTTACTTTGATCCGGCCAGGGCAGTACAAGAGATTCCCACCCTGGCCATGATATGCAGGTCATACGAGGAGCTAAAAGCCGAGGCTGAAGCATTGAAGGAAATCCTCACTCATGAGGTGAGCCCGAAGATTACTTTTTCTGTGGAGGATGAAGTCTCCAGAATTGGTGGAGGTGCCCTCCCTCTTTTGGAGTTGAAGACTGCTGCTCTGGCTCTCTTCTCCAAAGATCTATCGGCCCAAGAGATGGAGGGAAGGCTTCGTCTCTCCCATCCTCCTGTCATCGCCCGAATCAAGGAGGACAGAATTCTGATCGACTTTAGGACTCTCTTGCCCTCTGACCGAGATGACCTGGTGAAGGTGATTAAAGAGATATCATCCGGGGACTGACTTTACCAGTGGAGAGATTAAAGTGGGAGAAGATAGTTTTTCGCCCTATATTATTATCGGGACAGCCGGACACATCGACCACGGCAAGACTGAACTGGTCAAGAGGATGACCGGCACCGACACGGACAGGCTCAAGGAGGAGAAACAACGGGGCATCTCCATAGATATCGGTTTTGCCGAGCTTAAACTTCCCAGTGGCCGCAATGTAGCCATAATTGACGTGCCTGGTCACGAAAGATTTGTTAAGAACATGCTGGCGGGGTCTACCGGAGTGGATATAGGCCTTCTGGTGGTGGCAGCCGATGATGGGGTCATGCCCCAGACCAGAGAGCACCTGGCCATTCTGGAACTCCTGGGTATAAAGAGGCTGGTGGTGGCTCTCACCAAGATTGATCTGGTAGATAAGGAGTGGCAGGGACTGATCGAAGAACAGATAAGAGATTTCCTTAGAGATACCGCCTTTGCGGATGCTCCTCTTGTGTCCGTCTCTTCCCGGACCGGAGAGAACGTGGACGTGCTCATTGGTCTCCTGGATGAGCTGTCAGCGGTCCGATCTGACAAGGAGATAGACCCTCCTCTCCGCATGCCCATAGACCGGGTCTTCAGCCTGAGTGGTATAGGGACAGTGGTTACAGGAACCCTGTGGTCCGGAACCATCGAAGTTGATCAGACTGTGGAAGTATTGCCCGGTAGACTACGCAGCAGAGTCAGGAGCATCCAGGTATTTAACCGACCCGTTCCCAGGGCTTTTCCCGCTCAGCGGGTCGCTCTGAATCTGGTGGGAGCGAAGAGGGATGAGTTGAGTAGAGGAGACGTCATTGTCTCGCCCGCTAGTTTTAGCATTACTTATGTTTTTGATGCCCGGGTGAGGATTCTGAAAGATGTAGGCAGGGGGTATCGCAACAGGTCTCCGGTGCGAATCTACCACGGCACCCGGGAGACGGAAGCCAGAATGGTTATCATCGATGGAATCGCCCATGCGCCGCGGCGCACCACGTCGCATGAAAATTGGGTTATTTTCAAGGGAGAGTCCATAAAACCGGGCCAGGAAGCTTACGTTCAGATCAGAATGATCGAGCCCCTGGTTCTGAGATACCAGGACAGGTTTGTCCTCCGAAGCTACTCCCCTATTACCACTATCGGCGGAGGACCGCCTCCAGGGCGGCCAGGCTGATCTTGTTTATCCTTACCGCTCTGGCCA
>NZ_BLRZ01000024.1 GCF_013281975.1 Candidatus Hakubella thermalkaliphila
GCGGTTTCTAGCAGTGTATGAATTTGCTCAAAGTGCTGAGCAAAACGGGCACCGCTATCACTATAAGTATTATCGGGAAACGCTGACCACAAGAGAAGGTTCCTTGAGTCAGTATCAAGCGGATGCTGCTGGCTCGGATTATCGTAATAATAAGCAGCGATCCCTTTTTGCTTTACCTCTCTGCTTCTCGGGAGCTGGGAAGGTGCGATGCTTCCAAATTTCAACCTGTTCTCAATAAAGTCGATCGTCTCTGTCGGGAGTGTTGAATAGGACGTACCGATCTCTCGAACTGCGAGACCGGATTTTTCAGCAAGATTGAAAAGGACAGGAATTTCCCGGAGAGACAGCCCATCGAAGATAACTATAGCAAAGGGATCTTCGCCTTCGATAAGGTGCAGGATGTCTCTCTCCTGCGGAAGTTCACCAAGAAACTCGTCATAGACCCGATAAGCTGCACGTGCTACGATCTCTTCAAGTTGGTTAACTTTCGATTCACCATCATTTAAGTAGTCGGCTGGAGAAAGGTCCCGATAACGTTCAGCCGTCCATACCTTCCCTAAAAGCCATTTTTCTAACCATTTGACTCTCGGGCCTTGCGCAATCAGATTCTCAAATGTTTCTATAATCAAATTACTCATCTCTTCTTTCCTCTTCAGTGGATGGAATCAATAGCTCCAATCGGGCTCCATAGTCTGCATTGGGGAGGGAGGGAAGAGACTCAATAATCTGCTCCACCTCTACCTTGGAAAACTTGCCAACCTTAGTGACGGTAATCTCTACCGTAAGGGTTCCTTCACCGCTGAGATTCCCTCTAATTGAGGCAGGAAGGCTGCTGAGGTCACCTGTACTGTTCTCAAGAAAGATCGTTGCTCGAAGTCGCACCATCTTAGCATCGGGAAATTCTTGAAGTCGAACCGCAACAGTTTGTCGCAGTTGCCCGGCACCAGTCTGAGGTGGAATACTGATCTCCTGTTTTTTCGCCGGAATGGTTGGTGGGGGTACAGGTCCAATCGTTTCCTCCTCTTCGCCTAGGGGAGGTGCTATTTGCCCCTCTTCTTCCGTTGGAGTAGGTATTGGAGGGTGGACAGTTGTCGTCTCGAAAGGTTCTCCTATCGTTGCATCAAAAAGCTCTGTTTCTGTCAGATTTGGATTCTCTTTACAGAAGTTCCCCCTGGGATGCCTGATACCAATCTGACCCGCCCGGCATAACTCCCGGAGAGCCTGACTAACTGATCTCACGGTTGTAGGAACAGGGAAGCCAGGTGTGGAACGATATTGTTTGTCAATATCTTTTATGCTGAGGTTGAGGATATCAGACAAACGAGATGAAAGATGTTCCTCAAACAGTTGGATAGGAAAAAGCTGTTGTGAAAGGTGCCTGTTAACATCTTCCCTGCTATTACCTGCTATGGTTTCCTCTTCAACCTGATCCTCCCATGCTTTCGTGCCATATCGTTCCCACCGAATGAAAAGGAGTCCTGCTCGTTTAATTGCATCTATGCAATGCCCTTTATCTTCACGAGCAATCCGCTCGTAATCGGCTCTTCGACCTGAATCTCTGGTAGTCCCAGCGAGCTCCTGAGCAGCTACCTGTCTTTGAGCCCATTTCAAGAGATCTCTGTGGGTATCGAGGTTGAATTTTGGATCTCTCGGCTCCAACAGGATAACCTGATTTCGCATAGGAATCCCATGATAGAGTTCATGGCGTTCCTCTTGGCTGAGCCTCCGAGGCGCAAGAACATAACGTAGCCGGTTCTTGTCAAGCTCCTCGAGAGCTTCTTTTGTCTGTTCTTGACCAAGGTAAACAATAGTGTTAGGTTCCCTGAATATCTCGTCACGCCAAAGAGCGTGGAGAAGTTCTTGTGCCTTCTCTTTTGGGATTGTCAGGGAACGAAACTCGACCTTTGCATCGGCGTTCTCTTCCAAATCGAAGAAGTACCGCCCTTCTTGAACATGGAAATGTGAAGCGTATTTCTGGAAAGCAAGCAGCGTCTTCTCAAAGTCGTTTATGTCAATCTTAGGAGCTAGAACATGTCTAATGAGTTCTTCTCGAGTGGCACCTCGGCTGCGACCTGTACTGGTGAGAGTATAGAGCATTACGGAGGCGCCAATTTCGGATGCTAATGGTTGATCCTTTAATTCCGCAAGATTTCCACGCGCTCTCGAAATTAAATCTCCACTTGGATCGAGATCTGAAAGTCTTGTTGCTACCTCTCTGTCATGTATATCAGCGTGAGCTGCGGTTATCAAATGAACCTTACCGTGGGATAGGCGCACCATATTCGCCAGGAACCCCAGTGCTCCTCGAACACTTTGGAACCCTCCTCGAGCAGGAACTCTCTCCAAAATCAGCTCAAGCATCTCAGGTAAGAACGGATAAGTCAAAAGCATTTTCGATCTGTATTCGTCAGATGAGGGTATTGATTGCCGTCGCCACATGTTCAGGTAGCTATCGACAGTAGGAGCGCATGCATCAAGGCTGAACTCGAGGTAATTTTCAAAAAGTCTGTGGAGGACTACCTTGGCCCTGTCAGCAGAATGTGCGAATTGGACACGACAGCTAGGCACTCGTTTTAGCGTGCTCCCAGGCTCCTCTTGATCGCTATAGATACTTGCGAATACGGTTACCTTGTCCGAGCGATTTGCCCATTCGGAGAGCATTTGGAGAAATGCGATGTTCTGGGCTCTGACAGCTGAGTCACCTATCACTCGGATGCCTTGTTCCAATTCATCCAGGATAAGAATGAGTCGGCGATCTTTAATAACCTTATCCATCTCCTCCAAGCCGGGCTGGACAACGGTCTTTCGGGGCCTCCGAGAAGTCAGTTGTTCAAAGACAAAATCCCAGATTGAATACAGAGGAAGATCCGTAAACTTGTTAACCACCACTACTGCATCTTCTGGAAGTCCGCACAACATCGTATGAGCATCGAGCCATTGTTTACCTTCTTCAGGATTCTCAAATAGATGATAGACCAACAGAAGGAGATGGGATTTTCCACTTCCTTTCAAACCTTCAAACAGAAACAATCCAGGCGCATCTTGACTGCCAGAAAATCGATCGGATAGTTTTTGTACGACTCTTCGCACATCAGCGGTCGGGTAAGTCAATGAGAAGAAGCGTTCAGGATTTGCCTCAAGTTTCCTGCCTTTAGGGTCTCCAAGGTTGGCAAGATCAATGATTCCGTCTATCCCTTCATCCGACAGGACTTCTGGTCTCGGTCTTAGTAGATCTGAAAAACTCATTTCGAATCTCCTTTATTGTTGGCCTCGGTTTTGGGTCTTTCCTTCTTTGAATTCTCTTTGTTCATCTCAATCCATCTGTCTATATCTTCCTTCTTAAAGCGCCAGGCCTTTCCTACTTTAAAACCCGGCAGTTCGCTCTGCCAGGTAAGCGCATATATTGTCTTTTTGGTGACCTGGAGATACTCGGCTACTTGTTTTATGGTCATAACTTGCTCGGCCATAGATTACCTCTCCTATTTGGGTACATTGCGGAATGATAATTAATCAAAGTTCAAATAAGTATATTTTGGTTTGTTAGATTCCATTTGTCAAGAAACTACGATTAGGGCATTCACTAATGAGGGCACCTTCTCTATCATTTTGATATTGGAAGTGGGCCCATAGCTCAGTTGGCAGAGCAGCGCACTCATAATGCGCGGGTCCCAGGTTCGAGTCCTGGTGGGCCCACCAGAATCTGATCTTCCGGCATTTTGCCAACCTTTTCGTGGATGGCGCACTCTTCTCGATGTGGAGAAGCAAAAAGGAAAAATTTTCCATATTTGATTTTTGCGCCCACCTTCAATTTTGGTTAAAACTCAATATCAAGAACCAAATATTTTGTGTACCTCTTGACATACTTATAATCTATGTCATAATCCTTACTCAAGAGAGTCAGGATTATGACACAAACTATAAAGACCCTGAGTCAGAGAGAGACACAACTTCTTTCAACCCTCAGTTCAGAAGGAAAGAATATCTTCTCCTTTGAAGATGCCTTCAAATTACTTAAGCTTAGCCGAGGCCACGCTTGGAAGTTCATTCATACACTGGTTGATAAGGGCTGGCTTCGCCAAATCGAAAAGGGCAAGTATCTGATTGTTCCTCTTGAAGGAATCGCCGCTGGGACTTGGTCGGAAGAAGCCTTTGTTATCGCAGCTAATCTTGTTGCTCCTTATGCTGTTTCTTACTGGTCAGCTCTTAATTACTATGGCTACACCGAACAGATTCCCAGGACGATATTTGTTTCAACGACCAAGAGAAAGTTCAAAGCTGAAACCGAGATTTTGGGCATTCCCTTTAAGTTTATCACTCTCAAGTCGCATAAGTTTTTTGGCACTACAACCATTTGGTTTGGCAACAAGAAGGTAATCATTACCGATAAGGAAAAGACAATTGTTGACTCTCTGGATCACCCAGAGTATTGTGGCGGCATCGTTGAAGCAGCTAAGGGTCTTGCCAATGCTATCGAAGATGCCATCGACTTAGACAAGCTAACATCATATGCTACAAGGATGAAGAATCGGGCCATCTTCAAGCGGCTTGGCTATGTCTCTGAAGTGCTGGACTTGCCAGTCAAGCACTACCTTAACCGATGGCAAAAGATGGTCTCTCTAGGATACGTCCTTCTCGATCCTCTCTCAGCCAAGACTGGCACGCACAACTCACGATGGCACATACAAGCTAATGTCAGTAAGGCAAACCTTACTGGGTGGAGAACTCACTAATGATTCCCTTAGCAGAACTCAAAATCAAATCCGAGCAGAGTAAAATTGACATCAGCGTTCTTGAGCGTGATTACGTGATTTCATGGGTTCTCAAGGGAGTCTTCGACGATGTTCTGCTGAAAGAGGGATTGGTTTTTAAAGGCGGCACTGCTCTTCGGAAAGTTTACTTTTGTGACTACCGTTTTTCGGAAGATCTGGATTTCACCACAATCAAACCATCCACTGAATTGGGAGAGAGGCAAATCCGTGAAAGCTTGAAAGATATGTGCACAAAGGTCTACACGCAGTCAGGTATCGAACTAACCTTAGCGGACTTTAGACAGACGAGAGACGAGCTAGGCGAGGAAGCATTCTTAGGAAAGATTCAATATGTTGGACCACGAGGCCACCGTGTGGGCAGTCCTCCCAGAGTCAAACTTGACATAACCTTCTATGAACAAGTTATACTTCCACCCAATAGGTCACCTTTAATTCATTCTTACTCAGATGCTGTGGATTGTCAGGTAGTTATCACCACTTACAAACTGGAAGAAATTGTAGCTGAGAAACTCAGATCGATTCTCCAGAGACAACGTTCTAGGGATATCTATGATCTTTGGTATCTCTTGAAATTTCATAAGGGCAGGCTCAGCACATCGGTTATCCAAGAGGTTTTTCAGAAGAAATGTACTTACAAGAAGGTCAGATTCCAAAGCACAGACGATTTCTTTAAACCGGAATTGGTTGAATCACATAAACATGCCTGGGAGCCGTCGATGAAAAGGCAAGTTATTGATCCTCCATCATTCTCTGAGGTAGAGCGTGACCTAAGAGTTCTTCTTGATGAACTGCTTTAACCCCTTTCATTCAAATTGATTTTGAGTTGATAAACCTGATTGTATGTCTTTTTCATTATGACTCCTTTAGTGTGACTATACATAGTTCTTGAGGTTGAGAAGGAGACCGTCTATAGTGGCCGGCTCAACCATCATCACAGAATCCCCTTTTCAGCAACGGAATGAAGAAAAGCTCTCCGCAGTTTTTCCAGATGGGGGAGATAATCCAGAAAGGCGTCCAGCGTGTGAGTCTCAAAGAGTATCCTTTTGCCCTCATCAGCTGAGTAGATCTCAATACCTTGCCTTAATACTTCTCCCTGGAAAGAAAGAGGAGCTTCGTTGAGAATGCGGAGGTCTATATTGGAAAGCCCACTTGCTTCTTCTAGCCTCACACATAGACCTAGTTCTACGTCTAAGGATAGGGGAAACACTTCCGGGTCTATGTACACTGCCACATCAATGTCGCTCGGAGAAAGATTTCTACCACGAACTTGTGAGCCATAGAGGTAAGCAGAGATGATCGGATAGTCAGCAAAAGCTTTTTGAGCTGCTTGCTGGAGAGTTTTCGAAAGCTCTTTAGTCTTTATCTTACTACACATTAACATCGTCTTTTGAGATTGTAGGAAAAGAGCGAACCTTAGTCAACTACTACCATCTGGCGCGACGAGGGGTTATTCAAGAACCGTTCGTGATATAATAAATCGCAGCCCATCAGGGCCTTTCCTTTGCCCTTCTACATTCGGGATATAATCTATGGATCTGAAACAAGTCAGTTCCCTTCTAGATGAAATCTTCCCTCCGGATTATGCAGTGGAGTGGGACAAGGTGGGACTTCAGATAGGTGATCTCACCTCCGAAGTCCACCGAATATTGGTGGCTCTGGATGTGACGTCACCTGTGGTCCAGGAGGCTTTCAAAAAAGACATCAATCTCATAGTTGCTCACCACCCTTTGATCTTCAGCCCTCTTTCCAGAATCCTTTCTACCTCATATCCCGAGAAAGTAGTGATGCACATGATCAAAGAAGGTCTGGCTCTTTACGTACTTCATACCAATCTGGACGCCATGCCGGCAGGGCTGAACGATTTCTGGGCTGAGCGGATGGGACTTAAAAAGGTGGAGGCTATTAATCCTGAGATCCGGCAGAGATTTTATAAGATTGCTGTATTTGTGCCGGAAACTCATGTGGAAAAGGTAAGATCGGCCCTGGGCCAGGCTGGAGCAGGAAAGATCGGGAACTACGAGCAATGCAGTTTCCGAACCAGGGGCATGGGTACTTTTCTTCCTCTACAAGGAGCTACCCCTTATCTGGGCCAGGTAGGTAAGGTGAATGAGGAGGAAGAATTCCGTCTGGAGGTTTTGGTAGATGAAACGCATCTCCAGGAAGCCCTCTCCAGTATGTTGGAGGCTCATCCTTATGAGGAGGTGGCCTACGATGTGTACCCCCTGGCCAACAAGTCGCCAAAGGCAGGAATTGGCAGGATAGGGGAGTTAGAAAGTTCCAGGAGTCTGAAGGATTTTCTCCAACTGGCTACTCAGCTTTTCGGCCCTAAGAACCTGAGACTTAATTGTACAGATGTTGGCATGGATAGGAGCATTAAAAGAGTTGCTATAGTGACTGGAAGCGGCTCATCTCTGGTCCAGGTCGCTCTGGATAAAGGGGCCGATGTGTTAATCACCGGAGAAGTCAAGCACCACGACGCCCTATGGGCCTCAGAAAACGGACTCCTGATTGTAGAAGTAGATCATCACATTACCGAAGGGCCTGCGGTCTGGCTGATAAAGGAAAAGGTGGAGCGAGTTTTTGCAGAAAGAGGCTGGCCCGTAGAGGTGGTAGCCACCGATGCGGAAAGTGGACCCTGGAGGGTGGCAGATGCACAATAAAGACAATCAGGCTGCTTTGATTATGGAACTCCAGGAGGTAGATTCTCAGGAAGAGGTCTTGAAAAAAGAGCTGGCTTCCCTGCCTGAGAGAGAAGAGCTGTGTGGTCTAGAGGAAGAATTGACTGAAAGGAGGCAATCTTATCAGGTCATTGAAGGGAAAATTAAGGAGAACCAATCCCGACAAAAAAGACTGGAGGATGAAGAAGCTCTCCTGGAGACCAAGATCAAGCGGGAGGAGGATAGACTTTACAGCGGTCGTATAACTAATCCCAAGGAGCTATCTGGAATTGAGGCGGAAGTAAGATCCTTAAAAGCCAAGCAGGACCAGATTGAGACCCAGATCCTGATCGGTCTGGAGGAAGGAGAGGGACTCAGAAAAGAATCAAATCAGCTCAGCCAGAGCGTCAACAGTCTGGAGAGGGAGACCCAAAAAGTCAGGGAGCGACTGGCCTCCAGGGAATCTGATCTGAGATCCAAAATGGAGGGATTAGGACAGAGGAGAGCGGAATTGCGCGTCCTGATTCTGGAAGAACATTTGCAATTGTATGACAAACTCAGGGTGGAGAAGGGCGGACTGGCTGTGGCCTTTCTTCTCGACGAAGTCTGTCGAGGCTGTCATATGACTTTGCCGGCCCATCGAGTGGATAAGATGGAAGATAGAACGGCCATCTATAGATGTGATTTTTGCAAGAGACTTCTGGTACTTAAATAGCGGGCCGCACCTCATCTACACAACACGCAGCGAAAAACCTGACCGAAGCCCTTCCCGACTTATGATTTTCGGATAGTGGAGGCTTGATAGTTGGCCAAAAGAGTAGTTATCTATTTAGATGGTGGAGCACGTGGAAACCCCGGTCCAGCAGGAACGGGGTATCTTATCTTTGATGAAGAGGGCCGCCTTTTGGCCAGGGAAGGTAGATACATAGGCTTTACCACTAACAATGTGGCCGAGTACACAGCCCTGGTGCAGGCTCTGGACCGAGCCCGGGGGTTTGAAGCTCAAGAGATAGCCATAAGAAGTGATAGTGAGCTGGTGGTAAGGAAGCTCAACCGTTCCTACAAGGTAAGGGACAAGAAGTTAAAGCCTCTTAATGAACGGGTACGCATCCTGCTTTATCCTTACCGTAAGGTAGAGATCCAGCATGTTCCCCGGGAGGAGAATAGGGAAGCGGATGAGTTAGTTAACCAGGCTATCGATGAAGCACTGCAGGAGTGAAATCATATCCAGTCAATTCCAGGGTGCGCAATTTGTAAGTAGGTCTGTCCTTAGCCAGCCGCTCTGTGTAACTTTCGGTAAACCGTGAGCGTCTATGAAGATCAGCAGGGCACCAGGTAGTAAACTGGTAAGCTCAGCAAAAGCGAAGTCTTGAACCGAAGGCTCTTGTCCATAAGCCACAAGAATTTACCAATTAAAGGCCATCTGCCAGAATGTTTTGTGTCGAAAAGGCGTGATAGCAATTTTATCCCAGGACGAGATCAAGGAAATCATTCCTCACCGAGAGCCCTTCCTTCTCCTGGACGAAGTCACAGAACTGGAGCCTGGAGAGAGGGTGGTGGCCTATAAGAGAGTGAGGGAAGATGAGTACTATTTCCAGGGACACTTTCCGGGAGAACCGATTATGCCTGGAGTACTCATTCTGGAGGCCCTGGCCCAGGCGGGCGCTGTGGCCACTCTGGCCCTTCCCGAGAATCGAGGAAAGATGGTGCTCTTCGCTGGCCTGGATGAAGTCCGATTTAAGAGAAAAGTGGTGCCCGGGGAAAGGCTGAAGTTGGAAGTTGAAGTAGTAAGCAAAAGGCGCAACTTTGGGAAGGGCAGAGCCGTGGCTACGGTGGATGGGCAGTTGGCCTGCGAGGCCACTCTGTTATTTGCCATTGTGGACCGGACCTAGATGGAAGGTGCAGGTTACTTTTTGCAACAAGGTCAAAGGGATGGCCTGGCTGTGGCCTATTTTCGATGGAAGTGTGATTACTTCATAGCGCGAATGACAGGAGAGCAAAGATAGTAGGTAAAGAGAAATCTCCCTTGATGGTAAAGAGGACCTAAATGGCACGGATGGCTTTTGTCTTCCCCGGTCAGGGCTCCCAGAAGATAGGCATGGGCCTGGAGATGCTGGTTCATTATCCAGATTTGCAATACTACTGGAAGGAAGCCAGTCGGATACTAGAATTTGATCTGCAGAAACTCTGTTCCGAAGGCCCTCTGGATCTACTTAACCAAACCAGGTACGCTCAGCCAGCCATTCTGACAGCCAGCGTTGTCTGCGCCAGAGCCGCGGAAAAGGAAGGGCTCAGGCCAGATTTGGTTCTGGGTCACAGTCTGGGAGAATATAGTGCTCTGGTAGTCTCGGGAGCCCTTTCTTTTGAGGAGGCCATTGGGGTGGTCAAGGGGAGGGGTGAACTGATGGAGGATGCCAATTGTAGCAGTCCTGGAGCAATGGCTGCCATTATCGGCCTGGAAGAAAATGTCATCGAGGAGATCTGTGGGGAGATATCTGGACAGGTCTATCTGGCCAACTACAACTCTCCTGACCAGATCGTAGTCAGCGGTGAGATTGCCGCAGTAGATGCTTTTATAGTAGAAGCTAAAAGAAGGAAAGCCCGGCGAGCCATCAAGCTGAATGTGGGTGTGGCTTCCCACTGTCCTCTAATGAAAGAGGTGGCTCTGGAATTGGAAAAAGTACTAAAACAGGTGAATTTCCGGCAGTTTGAGATACCGTTTCTGTCCACAGTCTCTCTGACCGAGCCAGTTATCTCGGATATAGGAGAGATTCTGCGGGAACAACTGGTTTCTCCCATTCGCTGGGCTCAAGCAGTAAGAATAGCCAGGGGCAGGGGAATTAATAACTTTGTGGAAATCGGGCCATCTAAGGTGCTTTCTGGTCTCATCCGAAAAATAGACCCGGAGGCAGCGGTCTTTAATATAGAAGATTACTCCGGTCTTCTGGAGACGATCCATAAACTGGAGGTAAATTAGGTTGGCCAATAGTCCAGCAAATAACCCTCTGGATCTTAAAGGGCAGGTAGCTCTGGTGACTGGTGGTTCTCGAGGCATAGGCAGGCGCATTGCTCTGACTCTGGCCCAGGCGGGCGCCCATGTGGCCATCAACTTCCTCTCTAACCGATCTCTGGCCGAAGAGGTAGTGGAGCAGGTTCGGTCCCTGGGGCGGCAATCCTTATGTATTCAGGCTGATGTTAAGGTAGAAGAGCAGGTCAGTCAGATGGTGGAGAAGGTCTCCCGAGAGCTGGGCAAGATTAATATACTGGTCAACAACGCCGGTGTAACCAGAGATAATCTGATCATGCGCATGAGCAGGGAGGAGTGGCAGGAGGTGGTTGACGTCAACCTCACCGGAGCCTTCCTGTGTAGCCGGGCTGTAGTGCGGGACATGGTGAAACAGAGAAGCGGAGCAATAATCAATATAAGTTCTGTAGTCGGCCTGCGGGGAAATCCCGGGCAATCTAATTACTGTTCGGCCAAGGCCGGATTGATTGGCCTGACTAAATCTCTGGCCAGGGAACTGGCCTCCCGGAATATCCGGGTCAATGCCGTTGCTCCAGGTTATATCCTGACCGATATGACCGAGCGTCTGTCGGAAGAGCTTAAAAGCAGGATTCTGGACTATATTCCTCTGGGTAGTTTCGGTGACCCTCAGGACGTAGCTGATGCAGTTCTTTTTTTGGCCTCTCCTATGGCCAGGTACATAACCGGACAGATCATATTAGTGGACGGAGGTATGGGGATCTGATGAGCAAAAATGAGGTAAAAAGGCATATGAAAAGGGTAGTGATTACGGGTCTGGGAGTAGTCTCCCCCCTCGGGATAGGCAGCAAAGGCTTCTTTCAAGAGCTGATCAGTGGCACCTCCGGAGTGGACAGAATAACCCACTTCGATGCCAGCAACATGGCGACTCAGATTGCCGCGGAGGTAAAGAATTGGGACCCCGCCCAGTGGCTAGAATACAAGCAAGCTAAGAGGATGGACAGGTTCTCCCAGTTCGCCGTGGTGTCGGCCATCCTTGCTGCCGAAGACGCCGGTCTGGTAGTCAATGAACATAACTCGGAAGATGTGGGAGTGTACATAGCCAGTGGCATTGGGGGCCTTACTGAGCTGGAGGAACAGCACCAGAAATTGTTGGAAAAGGGTCCTGAGCGGATTAGTCCTTTTCTCATTCCCATGATGATAGCCAATATGGCCTCAGCTCAGGTTTCCATGCATTTTAAAGCCAGGGGTCCGGTGAGTGCCGTGTGTACTGCTTGTGCTGCTGGAACCCACGCCGTGGGGGACGCCTTTGAGATAATCCGGCGGGGAGATGCCAAAGTGATGTTTGCCGGAGGAAGCGAAGCGTCCATAACCCCTCTGGGCATTGCTGGATTTTCAGCCATGAGAGCTATGTCCACCCGCAACCATGAACCCAAGAAAGCCTCCCGCCCCTTTGACCGGGACAGAGACGGATTTGTCATGGGAGAAGGAGCCGGGGTCCTGATTCTGGAAGAGTTGGAGCACGCCCTGAGGCGGGAAGCCAGGATTTATGCCGAGCTGGTGGGCTACGGTCAGACCGGAGATGCTTATCATCTTACTGCTCTGGAAAGTTCGGGTACTAACGCGGCCCGGGCCATGTCCCTGTCTCTACGGGATGCGGGTCTGGAGCCCTCGGAGGTGGACTATATCAATCCCCATGGTACCTCCACCCCTCTAAATGATGAGGTCGAAACCAGAGCTATCAAGCTGGCTCTTGGAGATCAGGCCTACAAAGTAGCAGTTAGTTCCACTAAATCTATGACCGGCCATTGTCTGGGAGCGGCCGGGGCTATCGAGGCGGCCATTTGTGCTCTGGTTATCGAAAATGGTGTTATTCCCCCTACTATTAACCTGGATAATCCCTGCCTGGAGTGTGATTTGGACTACGTACCCTGGGTGGCCCGGAAGAAAGAAGTCAGAGTGGCTATGTCTAATTCCATGGGTTTTGGGGGCCATAACGTGACTGTGGTCATGAAAAAATTTGAAGATTGACAGGAGCTAGTTACCAGAAGCATAGGGGGTTTTATAACCAAACGATGTGAAATCTATCATGGAACAACGCATAACTGTCGAGATAACCAAAAGAGATAAGCCAGAGCTGAAAAAGGAAGAAAAGCAAGACCGCGCTCCTTCGGGAGTATCTTCCAATGCTATCTCCTGCACTAAATGTGGTACGCCGATAGATCTGAAGGATCTAGAGAAAAACTGGTTTTGCTGTCCCCAGTGCGACTTCCACATGCCCCTATCGGCCCGCAAAAGGATCGAGCTTCTGGTTGACCCTGGCAGCTTTTCTGAGTTCGGAGAAAAATGGACCTCCACGGATCCCCTCAACTTCTTTGATCTCAAATCCTACCAGGATCGGATCAATGATATCCGGGCCGAGACCGGGGTTAAGGAGGCCATGATCTGCGGGAGGGCCACCATCTCGGACCATCCTGTGGTTCTCTGCTTCATGGACTTCGCCTTTATGGGTGGCAGCATGGGCTGTGTAGTGGGCGAGAAGTTCGTGCGAGCAGTAGACATCGCTATTGAAGAAAGGAGACCCCTCATTGTCTTCACTACTTCAGGGGGTGCCCGGATGCAGGAAGGAATACTTTCCCTGATGCAGATGGCCAAGACTACCTGTGCTGTTCAGAGATTGGAGACAGAGAAAATCCCCTATATCTCTGTCCTGGCCAATCCCACCACAGGCGGGGTTTTAGCCAGTTTTGCCCTACAGGCCGATGTCATTCTGGCTGAACCAGAGGCTCTGATCTGCTTTACTGGCCCTCGAGTGATTAAACAGACCATTGGCAAGGAGCTACCAGAGGGTTTTGGCAAGGCGGAGTTTTGTCTCTCCCATGGCCAGTTGGATATGATCGTGTCCAGGAAGGAGCTTAGAAAGGTCCTCACCCTTTACATAGACCTGTTGGAAGGAGCTGTCCAGTGTGAATATGAAGAACCAGAACCAGCTTTCCGAGGCTTACCAAAAAGAGGCGGCAAGATTATCCGAGGAATTAGAGAAATTAAAAAAGTTGCCTTTGATGCCTGGCGTTCACTTGGACGGCATGGTAGCTAAAATATACAAACAGATTAGAGAGCTTTTGAGCCGCACCAGTCCCCAGAAGGAAGCCTGGCGAACAGTAAAGCTAGCCCGGCATCCCAAAAGGCCCCAGACTCTTGACTATATAGAGAAACTCTTTCCCCGATTTAATGAGCTGAAGGGCGATCGGCGCTATGGGGAAGACCCCGCCATCGTGGGTGGATTTGCGGAGTTTGAGCATCGCACCATCATGGCTATCGGTCACCAAAAAGGGAAAGATACCAAAGATAAGATCTTTCGGAACTTCGGCATGCCCAATCCTGAGGGCTATCGAAAAGCGGTCAGGCTCATGAGGGTAGCGGAGAGGTATGGCCTGCCCATAGTAACCTTTATTGACACCCCGGGGGCTTATCCTGGATTGGAGGCCGAGGAAAGGGGGCAGGGAGAGGCTATAGCCTATTGTCTAGGGACCATGGCCAGCCTCAATGTCCCTACTGTAGCTGTGCTGATCGGAGAAGGTGGTAGCGGTGGAGCTCTGGCTCTGGGACTGGCCGATCGAGTCCTTATGCTGAGAAATGCCTTCTATTCCGTTATCTCTCCGGAAGGCTGTGCTGCCATTCTCTGGAAGGACGCCAAACAGGCCACCCTGGCTGCAGAAGCCCTGAAGCTGACCTCGGAGGATCTGCTTAGATTTAGAGTAATCGACGAGATCATCGACGAGCCCAGGGGCGGGGCCCACAAGCATCTGGATCAGGTAGTCCGAAATCTGTCTGGCGCTCTCTCCCGGCATCTGCAGGAGCTGGAGGTTCTGAGTACTGCCGAACTCAAAAAACAGCGCTTTGCCAAGTATGAGAATATGGGCCGGGAGTATATCAACGGCCTGGAAGAGAGCTGAAGGAAATCAGCCAGTTAACTCTAAAGTGCGTCTTTGGTTCTTCTTCTGCCTTTTGTCTCCATAGTATGTTCACATATGCATTTCTTCCCCTTTACATCTTGTGATCACTTGGTGTTAAATTAAGACAATTTTGGAAGAATCTGGGGAAAGATTATGGGTAAGATCTGTCTGATCCTGGGCGGAGCCAGGAGCGGAAAGAGCCGTTTTGCCATCGATCTGGCCCAAAAGCGAGCCCAAAAGGTAGTCTATCTGGCCACTGGCCTCTCCAGGGTGGTCTCCTTCACGAAAGTTACTGAAAATAGGAAAGGAACACCAGCCTTTGTGACCTCCGGCTTATCCGTGGATGAAGAGATGGATGCCCGGATCGAAAAACACCGGCAGTCTCGCCCCCGGAATTGGAGGACCGTGGAGGCTTCCGATGATGTTACAAAGAAAGTCGCCGAGCTGGATCCAGACACCGGGCTGGTCATTGTGGACTGTCTTACTTTTTTTATCTCCAACCTTCTTGGCCGATGGGACTTTACTGAGGAGGGATCCCAAATAAAGGAAAGTTTGATCGAGGATACAGTGATGGAGGAAATGGAACTGCTCCTGGAGGAGATAAAAGCCAGTCCAGCTGATTTTATCGTCGTTTCTAACGAAGTGGGTATGGGGTTGGTTCCTCCCTATCCTCTGGGAAGGATATTCCGGGATCTTATGGGAAGGGCTCACCAGCTTCTGGCCGAGGCGGCTGATGAAGCCTACCTCCTTGTTGCCGGGCTGCCCCAAAAGCTGAAATAAAGGGATCTTAGTCTAGTCACTTGCTACGATGTCTAATATTTTCTACCTGAGGGCTTTGAAGAGAATCTCATCTTTACCCTTCGGAATCGGAAATCAACAGAAAGGAAGATGATTTGCGCTCCTTTTTGGTTGCTCTGAACTTTCTGACCATTTTGCCTGTTCCGGTCAGGGATGTGGACGGAAGAGATCTAAGTCGATCCATGACTCTCTTTCCCCTTACAGGCCTCCTCATTGGCTCCCTTCTGGCGTTGATATTCTGGGCAGGAAGTAGAATTTTTCCCTCTCTGACTATCGTGGCCTTCATCCTGGCCACCGAGGTTGTGATCAGTGGAGCAATGCATCTGGATGGGTTCATGGATACTGTTGATGGCCTGATGAGTGGCGGAGATCAAAAGGAAATTCTTAAGGTTATGAAGATGGGCAATGTGGGTGCCTATGCTGTTATCGCAGCCATCTGTCTTTTCTTGCTTAAGTTTTCCCTGATCTTTTCCCTCTCAGCATCTTTTATTTCCCCCACCCTTATCTTGATGCCCGCCTTGGGCCGCTGGGCTATGGTCTTTATGGCTTTCTTCTGTCCCTATCCTCGAGAAGGGGGAATCGGCAGGCCTTTTAAGGACTACCTGGGATCCACCCAGTTCGCCGTGGCCACTCTGATCCTGGTGGGCGCAGCCCTTCTTCTCTTGCGCCTGAGGGGCCTTTTTCTATTCCTGGTCATAGCGGTAATTCTCTCCGGCCTGGCTGTTTACTTTACCAGAAAGGTTGGTGGAGCCACGGGTGATGTCATGGGAGGAGCCGGAGAAGTGGTAGAACTGATCGCTGTTTTGGTGATGGCCCTTTTCCGGTAGGAAGAAAGGTCTGGCTAGACAAGACGCCGCTACAGTTTGATAGCGATACTTCTAACATAATCGTTATGTGGGGGCTCACCCTCGAACCATAAAAATGGGGAAACCTATTTTCCAGGTTAAAAAATACGATTTCCGGCCGATTGTTAGGATGATTCCTGAAGAAGTAGCGGCTCTTTAGGAGACCTGGTGGTGACACCCTTGATTTACTACTCATTTTTGAGCCCGGTTCCCCTGGCCTATCTGTTGGACTTGATCATCGGCGACCCTCGGTGGTTGCCTCATCCTGTGGTTGGCATAGGTCGTCTGGTCTCCCGGGGCGAGAAAGTCCTGCTACGGCCAACTTTGACCTCCAGACAAAAAAGGGTCAGGGGTATCATCCTGGGTTTGGGCATCTTGAGCATCGCCTGGGCGGCAGTCTGGAGCATAGTTAAGATCAGTTATCTGCTTAATCCCTTTTTGGGCTACCTTGTCTCAGGGGGGATCATCTTCACCACTTTAGCTGGTAAAAACCTGGCTGCCAGAGGTTTGGCTATAAGGAAGGCTATTTTGAGGGGCGATCTGGAGGGGGCCAGGGAGATAGTGAGCCAGATCGTGGGTCGGGACACTAAAAATCTGGATTTTGAGGATCTAATCAGAGCCACGGTAGAGTCCATAGCCGAGAATACAGTGGATGGGATCGTGGCCCCTCTCTTCTACGCTTTTGTGGGGGGAGCCCCTCTGGCCATGGCCTACCGGGCCATTAACACTCTGGATTCCATGGTGGGCTACAAAAAAGAGCCATATCTTCATTTTGGCTGGGCCTCAGCCAGGATGGACGATGTAGCTAATTATATCCCTGCCCGACTAAATATGCTCTTTATATCCCTGGCTGCCCTTTGTCTGGGGATGGACGGAAGACGGGCCTGGAGGACGGCCCGCCGGGACGGCAGGAAACACGCCAGCCCCAATAGCGGTCTGTCTGAAGCAGCCATGGCCGGAGCTTTGGGAGTTCAGCTAGGGGGCAGAAGTTTTTATGGTGGAAAAGAGGTATTTCATCCCTTTTTGGGTAACAAAGTCCAGAGCTTGTCACCAGAACATATAAGGAAGGCGGTATTTGTCTCTTTACTTTCCTCCCTAATTTGCCTTATCTTAGGCATGTCAGTAGTGATTTTCCTTCATTGGTGGGCATAGTCTGGTAACTTTTTGGGTAACTTCCGGCATGGTAGCACAGGAGTGATGGGCTATTAAAATCAAGTGGGGATTGGCTTCCGCTCCTGGTTCCTGCGGTGAGCTGGTTCAGGGTAAAATAGAGGGTCAGAACTTTCATATAACCTGTCCCATCGATCTATACTCCCGGGCTCGGGTGGAGATTCAGCGAAGCAAAGAAATAGTCTATCCTGCCGGGAAGCCCAAAGCCAGAGAAGCCATGAGGAAGACCCTGGATCTCTTCGATGGAAAGAACTGGGGTGGTCGGCTGGAGATCTTCTCAGACATCCCTATAGCCAAAGGAATGGCTAGCAGCACTGCCGATATAGCTGCCGCATCTCTGGCCACTGCTTTAGCTCTGGGAAAGGAGGTAGCTCCTGATCACATCTCTTCCATTGCTCTGTCTATCGAACCCACTGATGGTATTATGTACGAGGGCATCGTCCTCTATGATCATCTTAAGAGGGGACTGGTAGAAAAGCTGGGATTGTCTCCTCCCGTTTCCATAATCATTTTGGAACCGGAAGAGAGACTGGAAACCATGGTTTACAATAATGGAAGGCCCGCCTATGGAGAGGTAGAGGAACTCCTTTTTGAGCGAGCAGTAGAGATAATCAGGAAGGGGCTTAAGGAGAGAGATGGGCAAGCTATCGGTCAGGTAGCTACCATGAGCGCCACCATCAACCAGAAATATCTGGCTAAGCCTCTATTTGAGCCGGTCCTGAACCTGGCCCAGGTGAGGGGGGCTCTGGGAGTGAACGTGGCCCACAGCGGTACGGTTATGGGAATTCTCTGCGATCCAGAAAAGACGGAGACAGCGGAGCTGTTGACGGATCTTTACCATCTCCTGCCTCCGGGAGTCAAAGTGCGCTGGAAAAAGCTGGTGGGTGGAGGAGCAAGGGTAGGTTGGTGACTACTCCCCACGACTAAAATCGGGGGCTTTCTCGGCCCATTTTTGTAAGATCACAGAGACTGAGGGTGGCTAACATCAGAAGAATATTCCCTCACAGGGCATGGCATAGTTGCCGCTTAGTGAGTACTGATGTGTCAGAAGGATGTACAGCATGGTTGTGGAGCAGACTTCAAGGAGGTCAGATTAGACCCCTACCACCACTCGAGAGAAGGATACACAGCATGATTATGGGGCAGAGTTCAACCAAGGATGGTGTACCGCACCGTGGCCGAAGATAGCGGGCATCCCAGAACCATGGCCAGGGCTGCACGTCACCACGGAGGGAATATCGACGAGGTTGCTCAAAGATATGGCCTAAATGCTCGCCAAATAATAGACTTCAGCACCAATGTGAATCCCTTTGGTCCACCTCCTTCGGTCCTTGAGACTCTTCAGGACAACCTTTGGAGAGTATCCGTTTATCCTGACGTCAGCCAGAAGAAACTCAAAGAAGCCCTGGCCGACTATCTTTCAGTTGATTCTTCCCAGATAATCCCTGGCAATGGTTCCGCGGAACTTATCTATTTGGTAGCCTCTTATCTGAGTCCCAAGAAAACCATCATTCCTATTCCCAGCTTCTGCGAATATCCTCTGGCTATCCAGGCCTTTGGGGGTGAGCCTATTTTTATTCCCCTGACCCAGAATTTTCAGATGGACTTGAAAGAGATCCTGAGGCATCTTTCTCAGGCCCAGATGCTAATCATAGCTAACCCAAACAACCCCACCGGAAACCTTTTTGATATGGATGACCTGTTGAAGATCTTGCAGAAGTCGTACCGGCACAATGTTTTGATGATGGTAGATGAGGCCTTTGTAGATTTCGTTCCCCATAGAGATAGCGTATCCCTGGTTCGGAAAGTGGGCCAATTTAGAAATCTAATAGTTCTGGGCTCTCTGACCAAGTTCTTTGCCCTGCCGGGTCTGAGGCTGGGGTATCTGGTAGCTCACCCAGAGCTGGTAGCCGATCTTTCCCGAAGAATCCCTCCCTGGAACGTCAACTCTCTGGCTCAACTGGGTGGACCTTTGGTTCTCCAGGACCACCAGTTTCAGGAGGAGAGTAGAGCCAGGATCATAGAGAACAGAGAATACCTGGCGCAAAAGCTGGCCAGTGTGGGTAGTTTTCGGACCCATCCTTCGGTAACTAACTTTATCCTGGCCGAGATACTTGGAGGTTCGATCACAGCAACCAAATTATGGGAATTTCTGGCCAAAAAGGGCATCCTCATTCGGGACTGCAGTTCCTTCTTAGGGCTGGGACCTGCCTATGTGCGGCTGGCAGTAAGGAAGAGGGAAGAAATAGATAGACTGACAGAGGTTCTAAAGGGGCTCTCTCTTTGATTTTTTGGAAAAGTCTTGGCCTTTGTTTCTCGATTGCCTATAACTGCCATAGGAATAAATGGCCGCTTTCCTTGATAGATGGTGGCATTTATCTAATTTTGAATTGACCCGGCAAAATTAGCTTTTATGAGGTAAAATGG
>NZ_BLRZ01000025.1 GCF_013281975.1 Candidatus Hakubella thermalkaliphila
CAGATATCTTCTTCAGATCCTTCCTGCTTTTCTGTTTCTGGCCTCGGAATTTCCGCCCAGGAGATTCCTCTACTCTTTTGGCATACTGACCGCCTTAGTGGGTTCTCTTTCCCTGGGGCCTTATCTCCTGTCTCCTCAGGGGGTCATCTATGACCATTCCCGCATCATCTTAAAAAGGCCCTTTGCCTATCTGCCTGTGGAGCTCACTCAGTTAGATAACCTTTATAACGACTATCCTCAGGCCAGGGTGAGGACAGCCGAGGGACTCGATCTGTTTCAGACCGATGAAGATTCTTTTCTCTGGGAGGAAGAGGGGGCGTGGATTAAGGGCAGAAGTCGGGGAGATTTTATTGTAAGAGCAGAGTCTCCTCTTAACAGTCTGAGACTGAAGATTGGAAACGGGCCCATGGCCAACCAGGTAACAGTGCAGCTAGATACCATAAAGTATTCTGACCGATTTGAGCCTCATGAGGTTAAAGTAATAAACTTCGATCTTTCCAGGTTGAGAAAAGAAGCAATCATGGTGGGTTATCATTATCGTCTCTCTGTGAGCTCCAGGGAAGGTTTTGTCCCTCTGTTAGATCTGACCGGCTCCCAGGACACCAGATATTTAGGAGTATTTCTGTTTTTCCCCCAAGGGGATTATCCCCAGGAGGAATATTGAGCTCTTGATCTCGGGAGGCAGATTGAGATCCCTGCTCATAGTACCTACCTATAACGAGAGAGACAATTTGAGGAGCCTGGCAGAGAAAATCTTTTCCGCTTCTCTAAAAGTGGATGTTTTAGTCGTTGATGACGATTCACCTGACGGGACTGGCGAAGTGGGAGAGGAGTTGGCTGGGCAGTATCAACATTTCCAAATCCTCCACCGCAAAAATGATAGGGGCTACGGCAAGGCTTGCCTGGAGGGATTTAAGAGAGCCGTCCAGCAGCGCTACGATTACATCTGTACCATGGATGCTGATTTATCCCACGATCCTTCAGAGCTAAAAAACCTCCTGGCTCGACTCGATGAGTATGATGTGGTCATAGGCTCTCGTTACGCAGAAGGTGGCAAGATGGAGGTAGACTGGTCCCTTTTTCGAAGAGCAGTCAGCCGGTTAGGTAGCGCTTTTGCCCGATTCATGTTGGGTCTCTCGCTCAAAGACTGTACTAGCGGGTATAGATGTTATAAGAGGAAAGTCCTGGAGAGTCTGGATCTGGATAAGATTGGGTCCGAGGGCTATTCCCTCTTGATGGAAATACTTTACCTTTGTCAACAAAAGGGCTTTAGGATTGGTGAAGCGCCTATCATTTATGTGGATAGACAGCGGGGGAAGTCCAAGCTAAACCGCAGGGTTATTTTAGAAGCTCTTTTTTTTGTCTTAAAAAATGGTTTAAGAAGAATTGTGCTAAAATACTCCTAAGATATGGCTGTTATACTTGCAAGGGTGACTATGGGCCAAAAATGTGAATAAGGGTATGCACTTGACTCCCCCAACCCCCACCGGCTGATGTCCAAGATCGTCGCGAACCCCCACATGTTGTGGTCACTGGAGTCAAGCAAATATCCCTAAATGTGAATTTAGGTGACTTTACGGGGAGGGACATGAGCGAAGATCGGGAAGAGATTGAGAGATTTATTCAGGCTCTGGCCAAAAGAGTGAGGGCTTACGGAGAATTTACCTATCAGGACTTCATCGTGGAGGATGAAGATAAGTTCTTCGGCTATTTTGTCCCCCAGGCCAGGCTTCTGGATCGGCTAAAGACTGAGGTGGAACAGGCCAAAGCCAGGCATGATCTATCTCTGGCAGGGGGAAAGGAGAAAAAGGATAGTAAGAGGGCCACATTTGGCAGTCTCTTGAAACAGATAGTTTGCAGAATTATTTTTGCTTTCAACCGACCCCTGGTTAACCGACAGCGAGAGTTTAACAGCGCCGTGGCCAGAGCCCTGATTTATTTGGTAGATGCCTTCCAATTGCAAAACGATGAAATTCATGTCTTCTATACGAAGTTCAATGAGCTCATTGATGGGCTTAATGAGACTCTAATCAAGAAAGCTCAATCTGAAGACATTCTGGAAGCCAGATTGAGAGATGTATTGGGAGAAATGAGGGAGTTAAGGAAAACTATGGGCAGGTGAGGCCAGAGCCCTGCTTTTATGATACCTGTAACAAGTTTTACTGCGGACGAGCGAGAATATCACATCTGAGACAGATTCGAGGTGGCCGGAGAGGTTGAATGGGAGGCGTTCAAAAAATAGGATGGAAAATATTTGTATCTGTGCTGTTCAATCTCCCTTTGTATATGGTGGAGCTGAAATTCTGATCGAGACCCTGAGAAGTGAGTTAGCCAGAAGAAACTTTCGGACCGAGGTTATCAATATTCCCTTCAAATCTCACCCTATTTTAGACGTAAAGAAGGGGTGTCTGCTCTGGCGCCTTATCGATCTCACTAATTTTAATGACCTGAAGATTGACCTGGTTATTGCTACCAAATTCCCTTCTTACCTGGTCAAACATCCCAACAAGGTCACCTGGCTTTTTCATCAGTATAGACAAGCCTATGAGCTGGCAGGTACAGAGTATTCGGCTCTCAGAGAGGATAATGGCCAGGAAAACAGAGAGGAGAGCTCTTTTCGAGAATCTCTGTGGCAGATTGACCGGAAGGCCTTGCTGGAGTCAAAGCAAATTTATACTATCTCCAGAAATGTAAGTAATAGACTTAAAAAATACAATCAGATTGACTCCGTGCCTCTCTATCCTCCGCCCAAGAACCATGAAAAGTTTTATAGGGGAGAGTTCGGGAATTATGTTCTTTCCGTAGGTCGCCTTGATCCCATCAAAAGGGTTGAACTTTTGGTAGAGGCCATGCGCTATGTGGTGCCTGAAGTAAGGGGAATCATTGTCGGTAGAGGGCCGGAAAAAGACACCTTGACGGAAATGGCTCAAAGGTATGAGTCAGGCCACAGGATAACTTTTAGGGATTTCGTCAGTGACCAGGAGCTCTTTGATCTTTATGCTAATGCCCTTTGCGTGTACTTTGCCCCCTTTGATGAGGATTTTGGCTTCATCACCATCGAATCTTTTCTATCCGGCAAGCCGGTGATCACTCTTTTGGACTCCGGAGGGGTCCTGGAGTTTGTGAAGGATGGGGAGACTGGTTTTGTGGCTAAGAAAGAGCCTGAGGAAATAGCCGATTTGGTGAACCGACTACATTACGATCGAACCCTCTGCCGCAAGCTGGGTCAGCAAGGTTATGAGATAGCCAAAAAGATTAGCTGGGACACAGTTATAGAGAGGCTGATTAGTGAATGAGCAATTTGGGTCTAGAGCCTATGAATGATCTAGAAGCTCCCTTGAAAATAACCCAATTTTCAGGCGACGTGGTGCGCCGCGGCGCATGGGCGATTCCTAAGAAAATATCCGTGGTCATTCCGGTCTATGACGAGGAAGAAAATCTAGTCCCACTTTATTCAGACCTGAAGGAAGCTCTCCAGGCCTTAGGAATGGATTATGAGATCATTTTCGTTGATGATGGAAGTACGGATAAATCCTCGATCATCCTGGAAGATCTTCATCAAAATGACGATACTCTCAAAGCTGTTTTATTTAGAGGTAACTTTGGGAAGGCTGCGGCTCTTACAGCAGGCTTCAAAGAGGCTACCGGCGACGTGGTTATTACTATGGACGGAGACCTGCAGGATGATCCGGAGGAAATTTCCAAATTCATGGCCAGGATACAGGAAGGCTTCGACCTGGTGTCTGGATGGAAGTATAGGCGCAAAGACCCTCTTTCTAAGACCATCCCCTCTAAGATCTTTAATACCGTTATGGCGCTCTTCACCGGCATAAAAATTCACGATTTCAACTGTGGCTTTAAGGCCTACCGGCGAGAGGTGATAGAGGAACTGGAGATTTATGGTGAACTTCACCGCTTTATACCCGCCCTGGTTGGCCAAAAGCGCTTTAGAATCGGTGAGGTCAAGATTGAGCACCACCCCAGAAAGTTTGGTAGAACCAAGTATGGGATTGACCGGTTTTTAAAGGGATTTCTGGACTTCATGACGGTTATGTTTGTGACCAGGTACACTCTCAGGCCCTCCCACTTCTTCGGGATGACTGGCTTAATATTCTTTGTCACCGGTTTTCTAATTAACCTCTATATTACTTACATCCGAATCACAACTGGAAGCATTGGACATCGTTTCCCTTTGCTAATGTTGGGAATACTGTTAATAATCCTTGGTTTTCAACTATTTTCTACCGGGTTACTGGCGGAGATGATCACCCGAAGTCACGTAAAGGATGACCAGGGTTATTCCATCAGGAAAAAGTTAAAATAGTGAGTAGAGGTTCTTGCCGAAGGCTAAACACTTGTGAAAGTATGTCATATAGTTTCTACCTTCCCTAAGGATGAAAAGGACCCCCAGGTACCCTGGCTTCTGGAGCTTGTAAGAAGGCAAAAGGCTAGAGGAATGGAGGTAATCGTATATGCCCCATCTTTTAAGGGTCTCCAGAATCACAGCATAGGACAGATTTCGGTTAAGAGGTTCCGCTACTTTCTTAGAAGATGGGAGAAACTTACTCACGGGGAGAGCGCCCCGGTCAAAATTAGAAACCCTCTTTACCTGATTCTGGTTCCTTTTTATCTGCTTTGTGGTTCTTTGGGTATGTGGAGGCTCTGTACTAAGGAGAACTTTGATGTTCTCCACGTTCACTGGCCTGTACCGCATGCCTGGTTCGGCTATATAGGGAAGCTTATTACTAAAGCCACCCTGGTTAGCACTTTTTACGGAGCTGAACTGGCTTTAGCTAAAAGATACCCTTTTATCAAAAACTTTGTTAGATGGTCGGCCAGAAAGTCGGATAAAGTCATTGCTATATCATCTTTCACCAAAGATGAGATTATGAGACTTACTCATGTCCAGGCTGAGGTTATTCCCTACGGAGCTCCCCTGGAAGTCGCAGAAGTCTTCCCAGGTGAGACTTCCACCAAAGGACCTGAAATTGTTCTTTTTGTGGGAAGAATCATTGAGAGAAAAGGTCTTTCCTACCTGATAGAGGCTATGAGCAAGGTAGTAGCAGAGATAGAGGCCCAGTTGGTGATAGTGGGAGAGGGCGACCGACGGGCAGAGTTGGAGAGGAGGGTAAGAGAAAAAGGCCTGGAAGAGACAGTTATGTTTGCTGGCCAGGTATCCACTGACTGGCTCCAGGAACTGTACCAAAAATGCCAGGTCTTCGTCCTTCCCTCCATAGTGGACTCCCGTGGAGATACAGAGGGACTGGGAGTAGTTCTACTTGAGGCTCTGACCTATAAAAAGCCTGTGGTGGCCACTGATGTAGGAGGCATTAGAGATGTGATCCAGAATGAGAGAACCGGCCTCCTGGTTCCCCAGAAGGATCCCGGGGCACTCTCCGACGCTATCCTTCGTCTCTTAAGAGACCAAGAACTGGCTAGAAGGCTGGGACACGAAGGTCATCGCTATGGGCAAGAATATTTTTCCTGGGACAGAATCCTTTCCCAATTGGAAAGTCTTTATAATTCCAACACCTTATAGAAGCGGTTCCCCTGGCGCTAAGTCCCCAAATAGCCCGATTCTGGTAGAGATTTGGCAGATTTAATATGTTCACAAATTTTATCAAGGGTCAAAAGAAAAACTTATCCAGGCTAGATGTTACTCCTGAAAATGCTGGAGCTACTTCTGAAGATGCTATAATTTTTGACTCGGTTAGCAAAATCTACCGCATTTACCACGACACCAATCCCAGCCTCAAGGAAACCCTCATCCATCTTAGAAGATCTACTTTTGAGGAGTTTCTGGCTCTGGATAAAGTGTCCTTCAGCGTTGGAAAAGCAGAAACTTTCGGAATCATAGGGCCTAACGGATCTGGCAAGTCCACCATACTGAAACTTTTGGCCAGGATTATCAGACCTCAATCAGGAAATGTGGTCATTAATGGCTCTGTCTCTGCACTGCTGGAGTTAGGAGCTGGTTTTCATCCCGACCTGACCGGGAAGGAGAATATCTATCTAAATGCTTCTATTTTAGGAGTGGATAGAAAGAGTATAGATCGGAAGTTTCAAGAGATAGTGGACTTTGCTGAGCTGGAGAGATTCATTGACACACCGGTGAAAAACTATTCCTCAGGCATGTATGTGAGGCTGGGCTTTGCCATAGCGATCAATGTGAACCCGGACATTCTTCTCATAGACGAGGTCTTAGCAGTAGGAGATCAGTCTTTTCAGTCCAAATGTCTGGGGGCCATATTCGACTTTATTAGACAGGGAAAGACCATTGTTATAGTCTCTCACGATCTGGATATGGTCCGCAATCTTTGCTCACGAGCTCTCTTCATCTGCCAGGGAAGGGTCTTGGAGTACGGAAGAGCAGACGATGTAGTAAGAGGATACCGAAGCTATATGGAAAGGACTGAAAGAGAGAAATCAATAGTTCAGGCCGCTATAGCCAGGGAAGAGATTCCTCAGACTGGTGAAAGGTTTGGTTCGGGGGAGGCCTTAATTGAACGAGTGTCCCTGCTAGATAGTTGCGGCCGGGAAGTCAACGCTATACACGCCGGTGAAGATGCCATTATCTGCTTAAGGGTGGTGTTTCGTGAGCAATCGGAGAGGCCCATCTTCGGCGTCAGGATTAGCGATGAGAGAGACATTAACGTATATGGGACTAATACCTGGGTTCAAGGAATTAAGACCAGGATCTTCAGGAAAGGGGAGAGTGTGGAGGTCAACTTCAGTCAGAAAATGGATCTGATTAAGGGCAATTACCGGGTCACTGCGGCTGTTTCGCATAACGATGGTCGGAGATATTTTGATTGGAGAACCAATGTTCTTAAATTTGCGGTTTTTGACGAGAGTTATGCTGAGGGAATAGCTAATCTAAATTCAGAAATAAGCATAAAGAAGATAAGATGAGAATTCTGGTAACAGGTGGAGCAGGATTTATAGGATCTCATGTGGTTGATAGATATATTGGTCTGGGGCATGAGGTCACCGTGGTAGATAACCTTCTAGCAGGAAAGGAAAAATATTTAAATCCTGAGGCAAAATTTTACCAGTTGGATATCAGACATCAGCAGGAGTTAGAGCAGGTATTTAGGAAAGGACAGTTCGAGATAGTAAACCATCATGCCGCTCAAATAGATGTCCGAAAGTCGGTCAGAGATCCTCTGTCTGATGCCGACATAAATATTTGTGGCTCTTTGATTCTATTGGAAGGTAGTCTTAAGTATAAAGTCAGGAAGTTCATTTTCGCATCGTCAGGAGGGGCCGTTTACGGGGAACCTCTCTATCTACCGGTTGATGAGGATCACCCCATTGATCCTGGGAGTCCTTACGGTGTCTCTAAACATACCTTTGAGCATTACCTTCATCTTTATTCAGCTCTCTACGGTCTGAAGTACACTGCTTTGAGGTATTCTAATGTCTATGGTCCCAGACAAGACTATAGTGGGGAAGCAGGGGTCATCGCTATTTTTATAAGCAGAATGCTTTCCAATGACGATCTGACCATAAATGGAGATGGAGAGCAGATTAGAGACTATATTTATGTGGACGATGTAGTGGACGCCAACGTGAAAGCTTTGGGTGGTGGAGATGGCGAGATATTAAATATTGGGACCGGCCGGGGAATCTCAGTTAATACTGTTTTCGTAAAGCTGAAAGAGATGTCAGGTTACAGAAAAGATGCCCTTCCTGCTCCCTTGCCTCTGGGGGACTTGAGAAAAATTTATCTAGATAACCGAAAAGCAAAAACTTCCCTGGGCTGGCAGCCAAAAACCTCCTTTGAGGAAGGACTGGTTAAGACTGTGCAGTGGTTTAACTCCCCCGCCGAGAATCCCCTTCTGTAAGCAAGGAGTAGTTCACGGTCAGTTAATGCTTAGCTTTAGCCTCCAATCATATTAGCAAAGCGAATTATCTGATCTGTATAGGTTGGGCTGGGAGCCCACCTACGATTTAGAACCCCCAAATTCTCTCCTAAATACCTATGCCTATTGCCGAAATGCCGTGGGTCATACTGCTGGTTGCAATACTCGTTTACGTGGTCGGGAAAGACATACCAGGCTAAATGGGCATAGTGGGCGATGACTCCCAGCTCTGGTGTGGCAAAGCGATCAAACTTATAGGTTCCATCGGGATTTTTTGCCCCAGTAGCCCCAATTCCAGCAAAGTTATTGGCATCCGGGGGGACAATTCCACCGAATCTCAAAAACCCTGTCTCATGGGCCATCTGGGCCCAGGCTATATCTGCCCTTATATTAAACTTTCTTCCCCATGTTATATACAAGGGAGCCAGCTCTTGGGCTTTTGGCACCTGAGCGGTGAAGCCCCTTTTCCGAAATAGATCTACTAATTGCTGTTCTGTTACCTGACTCACACCCACCAGACTGGTGTCATTGGTGACCGCTCCTGAGGGGGTAGGGCTGGCTGAGGCAGTTCCTCCCACGCTGAAGGTCCTTCTCTCCATGCCCGCCCCCTTCTGGGAGAACCAGCTCACTCCCTCATGCACCATGTCGTAGGCGATGGTGTAGGTACCCAGAGAGGTAGGGGCCTGGATGGTAATAGTGAGATCTACCACCTCTCCAGGGGCCACATTTCGGGGCAGAGGGGAGCGCAGGCCGTTGAGAGAGGTTACCATTCTTCCTCGGCTATCGTAGAGGTGATAGGAGAGGTTGACTTGATTGGGTGGGGAGGAAGACCAGGGAAGTTGGACAGGTTCCTTACCGCAAAGGGAAAGCTTACCTGTTGGCCCGGGCTTGAAGTTGGACAGGTTCCTTACCGCAAAGGGAAAGCTTACCTGTTGGCCCGGGCTCAAGGAGGAAGGGGTTCTCTGGTAGTCGTTGTAGGCCGCCCGGTAGGTATAGTTGGTTGGGCTGATGGTGGCAGCGCCATATTCATTGAGAAAGTTTACTATTCCCTCAAATATTCCCTGAGCAATTTTGTCCCTGAAGGCATCGGTCCTTAGCAGAGCTTCCTTATCCGGGTTGGAGATGAACTCACCTTCCTGCAGAGCAGCAGGCATTGTGGTATGGGTGAGCACAAAGAATGCCCCGTCCTTGACGCCCCGGCTTTGAGAGCCAGTATTGATCACTACTCGGGATTGAATATGATTAGCCAGGTGAAATCCGTAAGGAGCGCCACGGGAGCTGAAATAGGTTTCGGTGCCGTGGACCTCCCGATTACTGACCGCATTGGTGTGAATAGATACAAATACGCTGGCGTTGTTACGGTTAGCAATGTCCACCCTTTGGGCCAGGGAAACAGGGTTATCGCTATCTCGGGTCATAATCACCCGGTACCCCGCGCCTACGAGTCTGTCTCTTACCCTTAGAGCGATATCCAAATTGACAACTTTTTCTTGCAGGCCGGTGGGGCCGGTTGCTCCAACCACCCCTCCATCGCCAGGGTCAAGGACGATCAGGTAATTACCAGGAGCAGCCTGAGCTGTACTGGTTAACCAGGGAGAAAACATGGATAAAAAGACGCTCACAGCTACAATCAGGGTCGTTACTCTTTTCACTTTAGTTTTCCTCCTTGCTCGGTTAGGGGGCAGCTCACCTTTCGGCAATGACATAGTAGTCCCGGCAGCCGAAGACAGCTTCCTCCAATCTCTGGCAGTTTTGATCTATTAGCTCCAGCACCCTTCTCTGGTTTGGGGTAAACTCATCCTTAAGCTCAATCGTCTGTACCCCTGGCTCCGGGGGGACCTGAGACTTGAAGTTAGTGCTAACCTTCGAAAATCCAGCTTCTTCCAGAATAAACTCCAGGGTTAAGTTGTGGACCAAAGTTTTGTGGGTGGGATCAAGGACAAAAGCATTTCTGACGGCCTCAAAGGAACGGGGGTTTATGGTCTCTATCACCAGATGAGATCCCTTCTTCATTTTCTTATGTAAAAGGGTGCACAAATCTATGATCTGATAGGGATAGAGGTGCTCCACCAACATACCTGCAAAAACACTTCCCACACTGCCGTCGGGCTGGTTGCGCAGATACTGAAAGC
Source organism: Candidatus Hakubella thermalkaliphila (assembly GCF_013281975.1). Lineage (GTDB taxonomy): Bacteria > Actinomycetota > Humimicrobiia > Hakubellales > Hakubellaceae > Hakubella > Hakubella thermalkaliphila. The sequence goes on from NZ_BLRZ01000025.1 coordinate 9,998, forward strand.
AGTCCGCTTCCACTACCTCCAAACCCTTAGCCTTACAATACTCAACCATTTGGGGATCCTTATCCACCCCTATTGCTTTAATTCCATGGGCAGTGAGGAGCTCCAAAAACTCACCCCGCCCACAGCCCAGATCCACTAGCTCCGCATCGTCCTTGAAGAAATGAATGGCGAACTCCTGTCGGGCGGCTATCTCTGCCTCCTTACCTCTATACCTATCTTCAAATCTTTGAAAATTGAAATCAGCCAGCTCCTTTAGAGGAGCTCCCAGGTAGCCATTCATCCTGTCCAACTTCTCCAAAGTTCTCAGAAGCCTTCCACCGATGTTCTTAACTTCCACCTGTATCTGGTCAATGCTCTTATGATTTGCCACTAAAATGGTGTTCAGGTCCTCATCCATCCTCAAAAGTCTGTCGTACAGATCCTGCAATTGCTTACTTATATACTCCTGCTGGTCACTGAGGTAGGTAATGGCTCGCATCACGGCGGCGTTAAAGCTCACCTGCCGGCCCAAAAACGGCCTGGCCAGAAAAAAAACTAGTCCGCAGTAGGCGTATCTGACTAAATTCACCAAAAATTGGATAGGGTTCTCTCTAAGCGAAGGGCGGGGTCTGTCCGGAAGATTCCAGAGCTTAGTCGCCCCACCAACTTCGTGCTTAAGATTAGAGAAGTCGATAAAAAAGGGATTCTCCCTTGAAAATAACCCAATTTTCATGCGATGTGGTGCGCCGCGGTGCATGGGCGATTCCTTCTCAAAATGTCCTGGCGCCTCCTCCATAACTGGCTTCTCCTCTGGGCCCTGGACTTTCTCTTTTAAGATCTCCCCGGCTTCCCACTTCTCCTGCATCTCTTGTCCTCTAACTTCTCATCTGTCTTTCGTTGAGGCTCCTTTTCAAGCCACGAGCCATAGGTGTACAAACCTGGGCCTTTGATTCATTGCACATAAGGGCAAAGCCGTAACGATACACTTCCGTGATTTTCTCAGGTCTTGGTCTTCGTGTCAAGTTAAGGACATGTAACAAGATACAATATGTCACATGCTTGATATTGGACATTTGTCTCCAGAATCCTGCATTTTACTTAGAAATACAATAGCTGACATATGCTTCCTGGTTTTGAATTCAGGTTGTGTAGGGGGCATTGTAACTGCTCCGCCAGGTGGTGAACCACCCAAAAAGAGGAATGCGAAATTTCTCAGTTTTGTGGTGGCAAGTAGTTTGACACGAGGCTTGGAGTTCGTAATAATTATGATATTCAAGAATTTTTCACGATAAAACGGATATTTGGAAGCTGTCTAATGATCGCGTGGATCTCCTATAGGTTGTCGTGGTTCACCCCTGCGACTTTTATGGGAAGTTTGTGTAAATAGCAGTTGTGCGAAATGGTAATTGAGGGATTGCCATGAAATTGGAAAATCTAGAAGTATGTAACCTATGTGGAAGCGATGAGCTATCTTTTATCGAAGATAATAATATTTGCCAGTGTAAAAAATGCGGATATGTGTTTGATAATCCGAGACCGACTTGGAATGAGATTATGAGTTACTATTCACAGAGTGACAAATATGATTCATGGTTAGAAGAAGTAGAAGAGAGGGATTTGTTATGGAAAAGACGATTGAGATTGGTGAAAAGATATAAGAGATCTGGTGATCTGTTGGATGTTGGCACAGGAATAGGACAATTTCTATTCTTTGCAAGGAATGATTTCAAAGCAAAAGGAATGGAAATATCAGAAAGCGCTATTACAATCGCAAAGCAGAAATATGACATAGATGTGACCCGGGGTGAAATAGAAAGTATCAACTGGGATTCTAAATTTGATGTGATAACCCTTTTTCATGTATTAGAGCATGTGCCTAATCCTTCATCGACCATGGAGAGATGTAGAGAGTTATTAAATAATGGAGGGATTCTAATTATTGCTGTTCCTAATGATACTATTGGCATAAGGCCAACCGTAATACGTTTGCTTTCTACATTCAAAATTGGCAAGTTCAGAAACTATGGAAGACTTGGCTTGCCCAGATTAGCACTCGATGGAAGTCAAAGTGAGATACATTTGTCACATTTCACGCCTTCGGTTTTGAAGGGATTTCTTGAAAGAAATGGTTTTGTAGTAATTAGAAATACATTAGATCCTTACTACGCTGCAAAAGGAATCAAGAAAGTTTTTCATGATTTACTCTGCCTCGCCTGTTTACTTGTTATGAAAATACTTAGGATAAATTTATATGCCACTATCTGGATTGTTGCAAAAAAGTTGATATGAGTCAAAGGCAGCCTAATTGGCAATGCTTCGTGGTAAGAGTGAATGAAATCTATCATGATACTATACTCAGCAAAAGACACATACTACGGAAGCTACGCAAAGAATAGGTGTTGAGATATGAGGCGGTTATGTCTAAGTTGAAGATTTTCAAAGACAGCGATACGGTTATTTTGACCGCCATCTTTTTATTAGGAGCTGTGGCTCGATTTTTTGCCTTAGATTTTGGTCTGCCCAACATCAGCACTCGTCCTGATGAGATCTTTGTGGTGGGCACGGCCATGAGGTTTGGGACCGGCGACCTCAATCCTCATTTTTTCATCTACCCAACTTTTTATATGTATTTTTTATTCGCTATTTATGGGGCTTACTATGTGCTGGGGTTAGCCTTGGGGATATTTTCCTCCCTTGAGGATTTTCAATTTCTATATTTCACCGATCCCACCGCCTTCTATCTCTTGAATCGTATCATAGCCGCTACCTTGGGAACTGTGACTATTTTTTTAGTCTACCTGGTGGGCAGAAAATTCTATTCGCGAGGAGTGGGACTCCTTTCGGCTCTCTTGCTTAGTCTGACCTATCTCCACGTGAGAGATTCTCATTTTGGAGTTCTAGATGTGCCTGTCACCTTCTTCATCGTCCTTGCCTATCTTTTTATTGGAAAAATGTTTCTAGAAGGAAGGATGAAGGATTACTTGGGGGCTGGCGCCATAGCGGGTTTAGCAGTGTCGGTGAAATACAACGCTGCTCTGCTGGTGATGCCGTTTCTCTTGGGTCATCTACTCCGAAGCAGAGGAAGGGGACGTACATTGAAGGAGATGGTTTTTGATCGGAAGATATGGGCGGGCATGCTTGCTATGCCTTTATTTTTTGTCCTCACCACCCCCTTTTCAGTGTTGGATCCAAATTTATTCCTTAAAGATACGCTGGGGATTTTTGGGCGCTTCGAAGGGCTCCCGGGGATAGATCTGGGTCCCGGATGGGTCTATCACCTCTCCTTTTCGCTTCGCTACGGATTGGGTCTGCCCCTTCTTTTGGCCTCTTTGGGAGGCACAGCCTATGCTCTTTACCGCCATAGAAAGTCAGATCTACTGTTACTAAGCTTTCCCCTGGCTTACTATCTTGTGGCAGGAAGCAGTCACACCGTGTTTGTGAGATATGCTATTCCCTTGCTTCCCTTCTTGAACATCTTTGCTGCTCTGTTGATTTACGACGTTTTTGGCAAAGTCGCACATCTTTACATTGGTAAGCTGGGACACTTTCTCACCTTCAAATCTGAAAACGGGAAACAGTTAGGGAAGACAGGGGTGAAATTCGCCTGCATAGGAGTTTCGGTTTTGTTGTTAATTCCCTCCATTTTCCACATAATAAGTTTTAATCGGATACTATCCCAGGAGGATACCAGACTCCTGTCTGCTCGGTGGATCGAAGAGAATATTCCCAGCGGCTCCAAAATACTGATGAGTGGCACCTATGGCTTGCCCCAATTGTTTAAGAGCCGGGAGAGTTTGCTGGCAGAGGTGAGAGAGAAGCAACAGAGGGAAGTGGAAGCAAATGGGGACGGGGAGGAAGCCCGAAACAGATACGAATACAAGTTCAGGTTGGAGAACTATCCACCTCTTCCTAACTATGAGCTTTATGCATATCAGAGAGCTTCTGGTATTTTTTGGATCCTGACTGATCTGGAAGAAGTAAGAAATAAGGACATCGAATACGTGGTTGTGGAGGAGTATTTCCTAAGAGGTTACAGCACCATCCCACCTGACTTGTTAAACTTTCTTAAACAGAAGGGAACGCTATTAAAGTCCTTTTATCCCTACGATGGGAGCGAGATTCAAACCGAGCCTGTGTTTGACCAAATGGACGCCTTCTATGTGCCCTACAGCAACTTTGGTGGGATAAAGAGGCCAGGTCCGGTTATCCGCATTTATGAACTCAGAGAGTAGGAAGTCTGATCCGAGCTTAAAACTGCTTCCTTTGATCTGTCTCTAATTTCTCATCCTTGTATACCAACCTGAATTCTCTTCTGATTCTGAAAATGAGGTAATTGACGGGGCCGGTAGTATCTTTGTAGACCAACTCCCAGCCTTCGAGCTCCCCTACGGCCTTTAACCCCTCTCCTTCCACTCGCCCTATATATTTTTTGAGTAGTTCCTTTTTGGAATAGATCTCTTCGTCGATGACCAGATAATCTACCTCATTATCCCTGAGGTAAGACCGAAAGTGCTCTTGGTCATCGGAATAGGGGAAATATAAATGTCTGCCCTTTATGCGAGAATGCCAATCAAAGTTATAGGTAAGGGAAGGGCCCAGTAAGTAAGTTTCTCCTTTACCGACGTTGTTTTGGAGCCAGTAATATAGGTCCAAATAGCCCTCCGGAAAGTCTATGCGGTGCAGTGAGTTTATGTCTAGATGGGTTAGGAGTAGGAAAACTGAGAGAATCAATAGCAACGCAGCTAGTACTCCCGGCATGGCGGATAAAATGCTTTTGGGGTATTTCGACAGAAGTACTAAAAAGTGCTTAATGCCGAGGGATGAGTAGATCAGGATCAGGGGGACAAGCGGTACCAGGAAACGCTGGGCCGCGGTGGCAGCATAGTACCAGGAGAAGAAGATGAAGAAGAAGAGAAAAGTAATGGCGGTGAATATCTTTCTTTTCTTGTTCTGGTCTAAAATAAGGCCGAAACCCGAAAGTGTCAGGAAGCATGCGCCGATCACTAAATAGATTGGGATCTGGGAGAAGTAGCTCAGAGACTCTAGCAGGAGCCTCCCTTGTCCTAGCAATCCGGTGAAGATCCTCTGAGCTATCTCCTTGAGAGCGTGATCTTGGAAATAAGCTATCATGCCCGGCGAGTTTTTCCAGAGTTGTGGGTAGAATATTATGTCCACGGGGTTTCCCCATAGGAGTAGGTTATTGACGTTGAAAAGGGGATTTCCGAAGGCTATTAAATTTCTTACCAACAAAGGTGCACTGGTTGCAGAATGAGCCAAAAAATAGGCCCAGAAACTTTTCTTTTTAAAGCAGTTGAGTCCGTAGATCCATAGACAGGAAACGGTAAAGGCTATGGCCATAAAGAAGCCGCTGCCCTTGCTCAGGTAGGCCAGGCCACTGAAAATTCCCGCTATTCCCCATACTTTTTCCCGCTCAAACCCCTTCACTATGAAATGCCAGCTTAAAAGGATGAACAGAGCCAGGAGAGGCTCTACTGCCACCATGGAGCTCATGCGCACGAATCTCTGATTGAGGGCCAGAAAGAAGATAGCCAGAATTGCAACCGAGCCACCGAAATTTTTTTTAGCCACCAGGAAGGTTACCAATACTGCCGCTAGCCCAATTATTAGAGTCAGTATTTTGGCTCTGGGGTAGAACTCAAATTCCCGGGAGGTGACGACGGAAAGGATCATTAAATAAAGGGGGTGCTGATTTGCCTGCCGGTATTGACCTGTGAGATTTAGATAGAGGAAATTTAGTATCCCTCCCTGCTCCCGGATGAAGATCGCCTCTTTTAGGTAGAAGGGGGTATCTAACTCAGTGGGATTGGCAAACCGGCCTACGGAAATCAGGCCTACAGTAGAGAAAAAAAGGGCTGTGGAGAAGAGGAAGAGAAAGATCAAAGCTGTCTTATGGATGTGCGGGGACCTTAGAGATCCAGGAGGTTCCGTCTCCCCTGTCCTGCTATCAGGTGTCAAGCCAGACATCTTTGGATCTCCTAAGCACCAGGAAGCTGGTAGGTTCCCTTTGATCCTTGAAAGCGATCCTCCACCCTTTCATCTCTTTCAACATCACTAAGCCCTTCTCTGGTTTATAACTAAAATAGTTCCCCAAAATATCTTGTCTTCTTTCCAGAATTTCCTTTTCCAAAATTACGTAGACCACATTATTATCCTTTGAAAATTTCTCCCATTCGTCGTAGCTGCTTAATAGAGGGAAGTCTATCCTCCTCCCCCCAAGGGAGGAATGCCATTCGAAGTTGTAGGAGTGAGTGGGGCCAAGAATGTAAACGTCACCCTCTTTTATATTTGCCTTCATCCAGTTGAGCAGGTCGAAGTAGCCATCAGCGAACTCTATGTTGGTAAAGGGGTTTTGAATCGGCTCTGAGTAGAGTGCAATCCCTGCGGTAAAGACTAGAGCCACTATCAAAAGGTAGGGTAGCACGGTGATGAGTTTGCGAGGGCTCAACTGGATCAAGTTGGATAGAGATAGCGAGGCAATTACAGAAATCATGGGAATCAGGGGCACCAAGAATCTTGTGTTGGGCACCACATAGTAGTACCAGGAGAAGAGGACAAAAAAAGTTAAGGTAATTATAAGGGAGAACATCTTTATCCCTCTATTTCTTAGATGGTAGAGTCCGACGATGAAGAGTAACATGATCACAAGGCCGGTGAGCTCATAAAGAGGAACCAACGAGTAGGAATTAAGAGCGCGGATGAACAACTGAGCCTGTCCCCGGATGCCGAAGATAAAGCGTTCATAGATGAAGGCGAGAGAGTGACTTTGAAGATAGGTGAGTAAAGTAGGTGGATTTTGCCAGATTCCGGGGATGAAGTATTGTTCGTAATAGTCGAACCACATGACGTGGTTGTTGATGTTGTAAAAAGGATTTCTATAGACCACGATATTTCTAACGATCAGGGGGAAAGATGACAGAAAGAAGAAAAGGAAATATGACCAAAAGTATTTATTCTTAAGAACTTTAAGCCTATATACTAACAGCGACGAGAGGCCAAAGGATGGGATGAGGAGGAGGCCACTGCCTTTGGTCAGGTAAGCCAATCCACTGAAGATGCCTGCATATATGAAGTATTTGTTGTTCTCGAACCCTTTGGCCATAAACAGCCAGCTCAAAAGAAAGAACAGGGCTAAAAGAGATTCGGCGGCCACTATAGTGGTGTAAGACATGAACAACTGATTAAACAAGAGGAAGATGGCCGATAGCATTCCCACCCTTTCTCCGAAAAGTTTTCTAGCAGTAAGAAAAGTGAAGATGAAGGTCACAACTCCTATTGCCAGGGTCAGCAGTTTAGCTTTTGGGTAAAAGGATATATCTCGACTTGCTACCAGAGACAGAAGTAACAGATAGAGGGGATGCTGGTTAGCCTGGCGGTATCTGCCGGACAGGAGCAGGCTTAAAGCATTGGGCAGACCCCCGTTCTCTTTGAAATAGAGAGATTCCCTCAGATAGGCTGTAGTATCGATAGTTCCCGGGTCGGAGCGGCTTCCCACGGCTATGAAGCCGAGGAGTAAAAAGGTAAGGATGGCCAGGATGTAGAAAACTACCTGAGGAAGTGATTTTGTCTTATTTGTTTGCAGTTTTGGGATTTCGGGCACAGGTTCTTTTCCAGTACTCAGCACTCGATGCCTTCAGAGACTATTAGAGTCCAGAGAGAAAGGATTCACATCACTAATTATACAGGATAAATGCTGACGGGAAGCAACTTGAAAGCTCGAACTGCAATGGTGTTGAAGAAACACCTTTTTTCCATCATATTTTAACTTTACTGCCGAGAAGTCCCCTTCCGTGAGGAAGGGGATGAGAGGCGGATCTTTTGTTTTTCTGTCAGCTTCCATGATAAAATACCGTCGTAATCGGCAAGGTTTCCCAGCTCCTTCTACCAGAATCTCATGAGTACCTGCTCGCAACCCAGAGATGAAAAATTCTAAGCCATTTTCAGAGGAAATTGCAGACAGTTTGAGAGAGATTGAGCCCTGGCCCTGCTTCTATCGTTTCAGACAGACCGAGGTGGAGATTCTGCTTCACCACCTGAACCTACCAAGAGTAAACACAATCCTGGAAATTGGGTGTGGGATTGCTTTCAATGCCGTCTTGCTCTCAGCTTACGCCTGGAGGTATATAGCCACAGATCTACCTGAACCAGATCCCCAGACTCATACGCGGGGCATGTTTTTGGCCCAAAGACTTTTGGATATAGTGGGCGCGAAAAACATAGAGCTGGTGGACTGTTCTGCTACTGATTTATCCAAAATAGAATCTGAGAGCGTTGACGTCGTCTATTCTTCTTATGTTCTGGAGCATATTCCCCCATCTTATAGGGATAGGGTTATGCAAGAAATTCATAGAGTTCTGGTAGAAGGCGGCATTGTGATTACTGTAGTACCCAATTTTGTGGAGAGAGCTTGGAACTATTTGAGACATTATGTGAAGCCACCCTTGCGAGGGATCTATAGAGTCTGCAAATATTTTTATCTAAAAATAGGGAAGTATCAGACTCATCCTTTTGTCTCTTTCATCCGTATTAAATCGTCAAGTTCGGAACCCCGAAAAATAAATATTTTCCCTCCGCCTCACGGTTTTTATGAATCCTCTCTTCAAGAGCTTTTGTTTCATTTCCCAGGGCGATGGGATAAACTACATTGTAGAAACAAATTTAAATTGCTGAGGAAGTTCACTATTAGCTGGACCATTCCCTGGATGTCCCGGCACACGATCTACTTATACGAGGCCACAAGGGGGCTAAATAAAAAGCTGGGTGGCAGGTTTCCCTTCAAATATCTAGGGATTTCCTACTGTATTGTGGCCCAAAAAGCAAAAATATGAAAATCTGTTTTTTTATGTCTACCTTTTTACCCAAAATCGGTGGAGCGGAACTGGCAGCCCATTACCTGGCCGAAGACTTGACCCGAGAGGGCCATAGGGTGACCGTTCTGGCTCCCTTTTACCGAGGGAAAAGGAAAATAAAGACTAATTACGTAATCCATCGTTTCAAGTACCCTCCTAGATGGTTATTCTTTGAACCTATACTCTTGCTCTATTTGGCTCTGGAAAAACTAATCAGTCGATTTGATCTGTTGCATGTTTATGCGACCTACCCATCTGGATATTGCGGCTCAATTTTGAAAAAATTCTTCCGCTTTCCTTTGATCATCACTCCTCAGGGAGCAGATATTCAGAAGATCCCGGAGATTGGTTATGGTTTGAGGCTAGATCCTCGGGTTGAGAAGAAGATTGGACTGGCTCTAAAGAGGGCTGATGCTATTGTATCCATTAGCGATTCCATCAAGAGAGATATTGTCGAGGTGGGAGGAGATCCAAAAAAAATTTACGATATACCCAATGGGGTATGGGTAGATAGATTCGC
>NZ_BLRZ01000026.1:0-18527 GCF_013281975.1 Candidatus Hakubella thermalkaliphila
AATAGAACTGGAGCTGGAAGGGGCACCAGGTCGGGACACGCAGATAACATAATCCCAGCTCTGGATCGATGAAATAGAAGTAATAGTGGAGACATTTAGCAGTATCATGCTTGAGGAAGGTCTTCCCGGTTCGCCGGTCATGCCAGGGTTTGTAGCTGGAACAGCTTTCCATTGCCGAGAAGATATGCACCAGGCCAGGATGGGTTCCCCGTTCTTTCAGGATATCCTGAATGCGGTCTTCCTTGCGAAAGGCTTTTATTTTTCGAATATGCTCTATCTCCAATCCGTTCTCTGCGGCAATCTGTTCTGCATTGTCTCGGATTTTCCCCTCTCAGGGGTTGCGCAAAGGAGGGATAATCAAAGATTCTGATTTGGTTTGCATACAGAAAAGAGGTCATGCCTTGAGCATAGCTCCAGCCGGGAAGAGTCCCCCGCAGGACCACCCGGTCATAGCAGGAGAGGACACCATGAATTTGGTCTTTATAGCGTTCGGTGATCAACATTAGTCTTCCTCCCTTTGAACTGTTTTCATCTATTATACAGTGCCCGGGGAGAAAGATTCACTATCCAGAATTCAGGAGCTCCACCCCTTACTGACTACTGGTTACTGAATTCTGACTACTAACTGATAGCTGAACGCTTATGATTCACTTTTTGGTTCCGGCTTGTCTGGGTTAGGGATTTGCTAATAGCCTCCCCCAGTTCCAAATAACCCCATAGTTTTTGGACCACATAGACCAGGCCGTACTCTTGAACCCTCTCATTTTGGAGATCCTCTTTAAAGAACAGGGGCTCTTCTCCTGTTACCCGCAGCAGGCCCTTTACGATCTGCTTGATGTCCTTGCGCAAGGAGACCAAATTGCCCAGGTTGGCCAGCACCCGCTGTTTGCGTTGGCCAGCCTCGAAGTAGGCCTCCACGATGCGCACATATTCATGAACCTGCCCACTGGAGGATCTGGTCTTAACTGTCCTTATAAAGGCCATTGTCACTTACTCCCTAATCCCTAAGCTTAGTTAAATTATGGCTATTTTAAGGACAGTTGTCAATAGAAAAAGGCCATATTTCACAAATTTATTGTCACTACCCTTTTTCTTTTTTAGGCCTCCTTTCTGGACAAAATGCCTGGTAAACCGTATTATTGTATTTCACAGGATGCCATTTGCTGTTGAACCTCGGTGTTGAGCTGAGCTGGCTCAAAGTTTTGTCCCGCATTGGCTGCAGAAAGTATCCCCCGGGGCAAGAGAGTTACCACATTGGGGACAGAATTTTGCCCCTGTCGGCAAGGTGGCTAGGGCAAAAGGCTTGCTGAGGCGGGAAATGGCAAAAAAAGTCCCACCTAGCGCTCCCACAATAATGCTAATCACCAGTGCCATGGCTGCGAGATTGACAGCTCGCGCCTCAGCTTCAATGCGGTTTGGGCCCCAGGCCAGATGCCAGACTAAGGCTTTGCCTTCTTCCTCATTTGCGTTGTGCTGGGTCACTTTTCCGGGCAGGGTTAGCCTTAATTGACCAGGACCAAGAGGTCCCTCCGCTTCGCCTAAGTCAAAGTCTGTGGCCAGCCGATAGCGGGTGTAGAAAAATCCCCTCTCGATAGCCAGAAGGGGTCCTGCCTGCTCTGAAGGATAATCAGGCTCAAATATTTGGCGAAGATCTTGCATTTCTACAAGGGAAAGCTGTTTGGTTGCTCTTGCCCCAATCATTTCCCCTTCACTGTAGGGCGCGACCTTAAAGCCTGCTTCCTCAGCGTCGCTTTTTATGCCGTCAACTATTTCGTCCTGGGAGTACCCCCACTCGGCAACCAGCTCCTTGTCGAATAAAGCCTTAAGCTCCACCTGGGCCCAGCCATCTTTTTGGACATCAAGGCTTAGTACCGCCATTCCGACGTCGTTAGCCTGCTGGGCAGCGACCTCACTGGCGCCTATCCCTATGGCAGAGATAGAGAGAAGCACCACTAACATTAGGCCAATAACACCTTGCCATATCCTCAAACTAATCCCACCTCCTTGCCGTGAAACACATATCCATTAGCTTAGTAAAGTTCACCATCCGGGCCCAGCCAGCCCTTGCTCGTTTTCCCAAATTGCGTTCCTCGATATGCCTTCTTCCACTCCCCCACTACTTCTGGTTCACACTCAGGGAGGTCAAGGCGAGGAAATCCGCCACTTGCCATTTTCCCAACGCAAAATAAAGAAGAATTGATTGCCAAAGATCTCGGGGAGACGCGCAATAGGAAGACCTCCCGAAGTATAACTCTGTTCGGGAATAATCCCTATCGGTCCACCGGTCTCTTCATCAGCCACATAAATGTCTCCTTCCTTGTCTCCTTCCGTAGAGACATCGCCTCTTAAAGGAAGTTCAGGTGGCGGGTTAATTATAGCGTGGAGATATGCGGTTTTCGCGCCAGTTACCGGTCCTACCTTTATTCTTTCATTCAGAATTGCAACCTGGTCAATTTTGCCAATATAGGGCACCAGCGCATAATTATCGTCTATTACGCGGCCCCTGGCTAAATACGTCTGAGCCCGGTCAAAATCCCCTCTGTTAATTGCCTCGAGAAAGTTCTCTACTGTTTTCGTGGGCGTACCACCCACCACACTGTCTCCTCCTCCGGAGAAGCTGGCCCATAAGGCAATGGCCATGATCATAATGATGGCAGCGATAATGATCCCGCCGAAGGGTAAAAGCCTGCTCATTTGGCCTACAGAGGGGGCTGGTGGACTTGGCCCAAGGGCAGCACCGCACTGCAGGCAGAACCTGGCCCCTTCTTCGTTCTTGGTCCCACATTGCGGACAAGAAGGCATCTTTATTCCTCGTTCATTTCTATTTTGCTACCGCAATGAGTACAGAATTTGGCTTCCGGCTTGAGCCCAGCCCCGCAACGGGGGCAGAGCTTCTGGCTGCCTACTGCTTGAGCCGGAAGTTCACCCCCGCAATGAGAGCAAAACTTGGCTGGGGCCACCTGGCTTGCGCAGTGGGGACAGGCAATAGTTATGGTGGTGGCTGCAGTTGGCTCCTTCCCCAGCACCAGATCAGTAATCTTGCCGGAGCTGGTAAAAAGAATAGCGGTAAGGCGGTAGACAGGCAAAATGGCCAGACAGAGGAGAACCACCGGGTATAACCAGACAATATCAATTTCTTCTAAAAAGGGCATTATTATGGTATCAAAGGCGCCATAGGCAATAACAATAGCCACCAAGATGGCCAGGTTATTGATTAAAGGAGCTATTTCGGGAAAGAAAGGAAGCATCCTTGCCGTGCGGCCGGATATATCTTGGCCAAAGAGCAAAACCACCACGATGACCACTACCGAGATAACAGCCGCAGCAATATCCGCAATGGTAAGGAAATCAGAAACAGGCTCATCCATGGCCGGAAGCTCTACGATAACGGCCCGAATTATTCCCAAAACTACCAGGGTGATAACAAAGCTAATCGTACGGCGGAGCAGCTCCGTCAACTGTTCTTTAGCTACCACTTTGTCCAAAGCCATAACTATTTTCCTCCTTGTAACACGATCTTCTTCACCGCTGTTGGCTATATCAATACCTGCGTGATGTCTAGTTCGATTGCCAAAATTTTGAATCACGCGTGGATTTCGCAATGGCCAGTGCCATTCTGAGGCGACTGGAATATCAACCTTGATAGATAAAGGTTCCTGGGCAGTGCGGGCTGGAGTGCTGCTGTCCCTTACCTGGACGGCGAACTTAAAGGTGCCCACCAAATTAGGCGTGCCGCTGATTCTCCCATCACGGCTAAGGCTAAGCCCTGGTGGCAGGCTACCACTGACCAATGAAAAGCTATAAGGCGGTCTACCACCACTGGCTTGTAGGGGGCAATTGTAGGCAACACCACCTGTAGCTGGCGGCAAGGAGGCAGTGGTTATTCTTGGTGGACTGGTTGTTGTACGATCATCTTGGTATTTCCCGAAAAATGACTGTATCCTTTCTATTAAATTCCCGAAAAATGACTGTATCCTTTCTACTGTGGATTGAGGTTCTTCCTGCGGCATTACCTTTTCAGATCGAGGTACCTTTTCTTGCCCGATGACACCAGTAGCTGGCACAGGGACAATACTTTCCATCGACTCTTCAATTGCTTTTACAAGTTTCATTGTTTGTTGCTTAGTTAATTCTTTCACCCCAAAAGCGGCGCTTTTTGACAATACGCTCATAAGTGCTTTTTCAAACTCAGGATTTTTGAGTATATCATCTAAAGTAGCATAAAGCCTCGAGTCGCCAATAACTTTAGTAGTGCTTTTTGTGAGTATCTGAGAGAGTGTTTTATCATTTAAAGGTTTAATTTTCACATAGTCGAAGATAGCCGTTACCAGCGCTTTGGAAAGGGCATTCTTACTTGCCTCAGTTAGCTTAAGCTCAGATGAATCAATCGCAAAATCAGTTGCTAAAAAGAGCCCATCTGCAACCTTAGAAGCCCCAGGTCCTAAAAATACAGTTCCATATTTCACACTTGCTTTGGATCCCTCATATACCCCCCGGGCGAGCTGAGCTGCCGACTCAACGTCTCCCTGAAATATGGCTATTGACCCCCTGTAGCTCGACTCAGCCAAGTGCATATAGCGATCTGCTTCTACTACATATTTTCGAGCATTGACAATATCCCCTTTGTTTAAAAACATCTTGGCTTTAGCCACTGCGGTAAATGCCATGGTGCGATAATCCAGAGCAGCATAGTAAAATTCATAGTATCTTTCTACTAAATTGCCCCTAATCGGAGATGTCATATACATGAAAGTCGTGGCAATAGTACTCATTACTGAATCAGTATCAAAAAGGTATTTGTATTCAGTTGTGGCTAAATACTTTAATTTATTATCAATTTCCTCCCTAATTTTTCCAGTTTCTGTTTCGGGCTGAGGCTTTTCACTGGGAGGAGATGTTGTCGAAACAGGTGTAACAGGCTTAACCTTTATCAGGTTTTGGGAAGGGCTTGGTGCCTTATCAAGTAGGGTGCTCTCGTCTTTCCATACCCCGAATTGAACCCAGTAATCCCCGGGTGTACTTATCGATTTAGTCCAGCTATAGCTCCCCCGCTGACCAGGTTGGACTCTTATGGTTGAGCTCCACTCATCAATCACCAGTTTCCAATTTGCATCCCATACACTCACTCCAGCCAGGAAGTCCCAGGCTGTAGTGCCGGTGTTGGCAAAGGTAACACGTAGAGTGAAGGGTTGCCCGGGGTCAACTTCTATCTTGCTGCTTGGAGAATAACTATCGATTGTTGCTGAAACAGGTGTAACAGGCTGCTTAACCTCCTCTTTGGCAAATTCAACTTTGTCGACCCAACCGGAATCAGACCCTCTGTCAACACTTCCATCCTTCGTGTATCTCCATCTCAACGTGTGTGATCCTGAAGTTACGCTGTAGCTCTTCTGGTGCCAATCACCATTACCGCTGATTCTATCTTCCCTTACGCCGTCAATATAGAACTCTAAGTAATCATAACCTGCCTCTGAAGATACTTTCCAATAGAAGCTCAGGTTCCCTGGTCCTGAAATTGTGGTTTGAATCCATGTCTCCTGGTTATGGGATATTGCACCACTCTGTGTAGCATCTCCACCGTGGTAGTAAATTGAATTTTGTCCAAACCACTCGGCATTGCCACCAGTGGTCCATGAAAGAGCAGTGTTATCCACTGCCTCCCCTAAACTAACCGGGGCAGAAGGCTTTTGTAGCGGGGTAGGGGCAGTCTGAAAATACAGGATGCTGGAGAGCTCGCTCCAGCCGGCACTGTTATAGGCCTGCATGTTCCAGCGGTACTGCTTGCCAGGCTCTAGCACCCCGCTGGGCACCGTAAGGGAGGTGCCAGATACTCTCTGAGGGTTATAGACCAGGTTCCCCGAACCATAGGGAGCCACGCTTATGCCAAGGGCATAGTAATCGGCATTGGGGACAGCACTCCACTGCAAGGTGGGGGTCAGGGTGTCAATCCTGGGGCCTGGAGGAGAGCTTGAACCAGGGGAGCTGGGAACCGGCGGAGAAGGCCTTTGGACCAGGGCAGGGGCGGTTCTGCCAACTATCAACATCTGTGCCGGGCTGGGCTTCTTATCTAGAAGGTTTTCTGAGATATATGGCGTAGCTTTCCAGACGCCAAACTGAAGCCAGTACTCTCCCGCCTGAGCTACAGTATGATTCCAGCTAACCGTTGTTTGCTGGGCGGGCTGAAGGGAGTTGAAAGGGTTGTTGAATAGTTAGCGACCTGGTTTCCATTAGAGTTCCACACCGTTGCCCCAGCAATAAAATTCCAGGCGCTATTTCCTATGTTAGTAAATGTAGAACTTATCGTGGTAGAGCTTCCTACCCTTACCTCTATTGGAGTATTGGGATAATAGTTGTCAATCCTAGCTGAAATAGTTGTCGCATTAACAATACCTGGTGAAACGCCAAGCATTGACATAATGATTGAGCCCACCAAGGCCAACGCACAGATTCTGTCAATCCTGCTCTTTTTTCCATGTGTTACCCTTCCTGTCTCAATAGCTGCTCCCATGTGTTACCCTTCCTGTCTCAATAGCTGCTCCCCATAACTGGTAGAAATTCCTGTAAGCGTATTGTACCCTCTTATTGCCGCAACAGTCAATGCTTTGTCCGGGTTCAATACATCGTAAGCGGTTAAAGGTTCCGACACATAGTTAAAGCCTATGTCCCACCCAACTTCTGTAGTTTTTTCAAGGGGCGGGTGAACGATGTTATGCTACAGACTGGTATCAACCAGTGAACGATGTTATGCTACTCTTGTGTGCGCAATGTGCTGCTAGTTGACAGCTAGAAAATGAAGAAAGAAGTGGGCTGCAATGTTTGAAAGTCTGACCAACAGGTTTCAGGCTCTATTTTCCAGGATTAGATCGAAGGGCATAGTGCGTAAGGAAGATCTGGCCAGCTCTTTGCGAGAGATACGGCTGGCTCTTTTAGAGGCTGACGTAAACTATCATGTGGTTAAAGATCTTTTATCCCGGGTAGAAAAAAGAGCCCTGGGAGCAGAGGTGCTGGAGAGTCTGACTCCGGCCCAACAAATTGTCAAAATCGTTCACCAGGAGTTGACTGCTTTGATGGGCTCCACAGTGAGCAAATTCAGCCTGTCTTCTCCCCCTACCGTGATTATGGTGGTAGGTCTCCAGGGTTCCGGCAAGACCACCTTCTGCGGCAAATTGGCTCGATATCTGATCCAGAAAGGGAAAAATACTCTTCTGGTGCCTGCAGACCTGCGGCGCCCGGCAGCCGTTGACCAATTGATAACCATTGCCAGGGAGGCAGAAAGCGATGTCTATGAAGAAGTAAAGGCCGGGATGAGAGCCCTGGAGGTCTGTCATTCTGCTATCAAGGAAGCCAGAAAAAGAGGTTCTGATGCCGTAGTAATGGACACCGGAGGCCGACTCCATATTGATATGCAGATGATGGAGGAGTTGGCGGAAATGCGAAGGAAGATAAAGCCACATCAGATTCTGCTGGTAGTTGATGCCATGACCGGTCAGGATGCTGTCAATATTGCTCAAAAGTTCAAGGAGTATGTAGATTACGATGGAATCGTGCTGACCAAACTGGATAGTGACACCAGAGGCGGTGCTGCTCTTTCCATCAGGGCCATCACCGAAAAGCCGGTGAAGTTCGTCAGCGTAGGGGAGAAGCTGGATGACCTGGAGCCATTCTACCCGGACCGAATCGCCTCCCGTATTCTGGGCATGGGGGATGTTCTGAGCCTGATCGAAAAGGCCCAACAGTTGACGGACGAGAAGAAAGCTAAAGAGATAGAGAGAAAGATTATCTCCAGGGAGTTCGACCTGGAGGATTTTCTGGACCAGATCAATCAGGTCGGTAAGCTGGGCTCCCTTAACCAGGTGATGGAGATGCTACCAGGCTGGCAGAAGCTTAAGGGTTCTAACATGGTCAGTCTGGATGAGAGCAGAATAAAAGTGACCAAAGCCATAATTCAGTCTATGACCCGGGAGGAACGGAGAAAGCCTTCCCTAATTGAGGGAAGCCGCAAAAAACGCATAGCCCGGGGAAGTGGTACCTCTATCGTGGAAGTAAACCGGCTACTAAAGCAGTTCGAGCAAGTCAGGTCCATGATGCACCATTTTTCCCGGAAAAAAGGCATCAAAAGGTTCCCCTTTCCCATGCCATAGTATTAAGACAGCCGTTCCCCTTACTATTGACAGGAGAGCGGCTTATGTGTGAAAATTCACTGTACCCAGAGAAGAGGAGGTGGCTGGTTGCCGGTCAAGATAAGATTATCTAGAAAAGGAGCCAAAAAGAACCCTTTCTACAGGATTGTGGTGGCAGATTCGCGAAGCCCAAGAGATGGAAGATTTATCGAGAGCATTGGGTATTACAATCCCATGACTGAACCCTCCGAGATAAAGATCGATGAGGAAAAAGCCAAAGAGTGGTTGAACAAAGGAGCTATCCCTACCTCTATGGTGAGGCATTTGTTGAATATTAAAGGGATAGTTAAAGGGATAGGTCGCTGATGGCGCTATCAAACGGAGGTGACCCTTTGAAAGAACTCCTGGTCCATCTAGCCAAAGCCCTGGTTGATAAGCCTGATGAAGTGGAGGTCATGACTACGACAGAAGAGGATGGAACGATTATCTATCAGTTGAAGGTAGCCAGTGATGATATCGGGAAAGTGATTGGGAAAAAAGGTCGGATTGCCAACGCCTTGCGGGTTATCATTGGGGCGTCAGCTACTAAAGAAGGCAAGGTGGCCAGGGTTCAGATCCTCGACTGATTTAAGCTAGATGAAACTATTCTCCCATGTGGTAGCCCAGGCGCTCAAGGCTCATGGTCTCAAAGGTGAAGTCAGACTAAGGCTGGAGACGGATTATCCCGAGAGGATCTCCGGGGGTTTTAGTCTTTATCTTTCCCCAGCATGCCAGGAAGAAGATAAGCTTGTCGTTGACTCGGTGAGACTCTCTTCCCGTGGACCCATCGTTAAGTTTGTAGGCATCGACAACCTGGAGTCTGCTGCGGAACTGGTGGGCAGGAGTCTCTACGTTCCCCAAGATAGATTTCCCTCCTTGGCCCAGGATACGTTTTGGGTTCATGAGTTGATCGGATTGCAGATCTTCGAGGAAGGAGGGAATTTTTTGGGAAAATTAAAGGAGGTTCTCAGAACCAAAAGCAACGATGTTTACGTGGTAGAAAGAGACAGGGAAGGTCGTAAGGAAGAGGTTCTCATCCCGGCCCTGAAGGATGTGATTAGAGAGGTTGATTTGGAGGGAAACCGGATGATAGTAAGATTGCCAGAAGGTCTTCTCTAGAGGAGATCGTGTCTGAAGATCCTTTCCGTAAAGCAAGGTTATGTGGATAGATGTGATTGCTGTGTTGCCGGAGATGTTCTCTTCGGCTTTTGAATATGGTGTTATTGGAAGAGCCAGGAAAAAGGGTCTCTTCACTCTTCAGGTCCATAATCTGCGGGATTTTACTGAGGACAGGCACAGACAGATTGATGATGCTCCCTACGGGGGAGGGCCCGGAATGGTTCTTAAACCAGAACCTATTTTTGCTGCAGTAAGGAGCCTGCTCCGGGGATGGACCAAGGACAGGGAGAAAGTTGTTCTTTTAACTCCACAGGGCAAGAGGCTTGATCAGCAACTGCTGGTAGAACTTTCTGTTCTGGAACACCTGATCCTGATCTGTGGACGTTATGAAGGTGTGGATGAGAGGGTCAGGGAACAGTTGGTGGATGAGGAGGTATCCATCGGCGACTACGTGTTAAGTGGCGGAGAGATCCCGGCCATGGTCATTGTAGATGGGGTGGTTCGCCTTTTGGAAGGCGTGGTGGGCAGCCGAGAATCTCTGATAGAAGAGTCTTTTCAGAAGGGTTTGTTAGACTATCCCCAGTACACCCGGCCTTATGATTTTGAAGGGATCAAGGTGCCCGATATTTTATTAAAAGGAGATCATCAACGGGTAAAAGAGTGGAGAGAGAAAAAAGCCAGAGAAAGGACGGCCCAGTTAAGGCCCGACCTTCTTGAGAAATGGGAAGGAAGCAGAAAGAGGTAGAAAATGTCCAGTATAAGTAAAGTAGAAGATGCCCAATTGCGAGACGACCTTGCTCAGTTCCGGCCCGGCGACATGGTGAAGGTTCACGTCAAGGTCAAAGAGGGCGGCAAAGAAAGAGTTCAGATTTTTCAAGGGACCGTCATCAGAAGACAGGGCTCAGGAGTTAAGGAGACTTTCACCGTGAGAAAGGTCTCCTTTGGGGTGGGCGTAGAGAGGACTTTTCCCGTGCACTCGCCCAACATTGAAAAAGTAGAGGTGGTCAGTCACGGGGTGGTGAGAAGGGCCAGGCTCTACTATCTCCGGGAAAGAGTGGGTAAAAAGGCCAGGGTCAGAGCAAAGATTTTAAAGAAGAACAACGCGGAATAACAAGATGGCTAACAACAGCAGTCGCACCTCCTCCTGGGCGGAATACCTTGTTGTCATAGCTATTGCGGTAGCCCTGGCTTTCTTTATCCGAACCTTCATCGCTCAACCCTTTCTTGTGGATAAGGAATCAATGCATCCCACCCTGCTGGAGGGTAACTACATTATCATCAACAAATTCATTTACTATTTTTCCAGGCCCCAAAAAGGTGACATTGTGGTCTTCTATTCCCCCCAGGAGCAGGCGCATTTGATCAAGAGGGTTATAGGTTCGGAGGGAGATAAGATTGAGATTCTACAAGACGGACAGGTTGTCCTTAACGGGCGCCTTCTAGAGGAACCCTATGCCTCTTATGCCTCTTATGGCGTAGATGCTGAGTCTGGCGCCATAACCCTGGGGCCGGGAGAATATTTTGTTATGGGCGATAATCGGGGTAACAGCCTGGACAGTCGCTGGTTCGGTCCTATCAAAGAATCCTCCATTAAAGGAAGGGCCTTTGTTCTTCTTTGGCCTTTCTCCCGATTTAGATTTCTGCAGTGACCTTTAAGAGACTGTGTTGTCCCCAGTTTCCCCCCTTTCCACAACCTTTGCCTGCGCCTGGCGCTGCCTGCATGATCATGAGTAGAGGCAAAGACCATAGAGGAGATCTCCATCGACCAGGCCAACCTTCTGGTCATGAAGAGATCTGTCCTATTGTTGGACCTGCCACCCCAGATAGTGCTCTCCGACTCCTACAGACTCCCAGGGCTTGGGATTGTGCACATACCCGTTCTTCACGGAGATACCAGATCCGCCTCCATAGCTGCGGCTTCCATTGTAGCCAAGGAATCGCCCATACACCGCGGCGCACCACGTCGCATGAAAATTGGGTTATTTTCAAGGGAGATGCGGGATAGGATAATGATCAACCGAGACATGCGCTTTCCCGGTTATTTTTTTGCTCAACATAAAGGCTATGGTACCGAGCTTCACCGCCAGGCCATCACCAGGCTGGGAGCCTGCTCTATACACAGGTTTTCTTATAAGTTTTTCTATTAGACGCATCTAATTTGCGCTTCCTTTGTTTCCTGAATTGGGGCGGTAGAAAAAAGCCCTGTGTCGGCAAGGAGAATTTTCAAAGAATCTCCAAGTAATGTCCTTGACAGGTAGGAAAAAGGGGGGTAAAATGTTTCTATGTATCTATGTATTTATCTAAATATCACCACCTAAAATGTCCTGGACGGTTCCTTTCATATCATATTATAGGGCTTGCATCTTTCAGAACTCCCTGACTTTAGTCCTTAAGGAGGTTCACCAGTGTGTTCTAATACGCTTGCAAGAGTGGACGTTTATGAGTTAGAAGAGAAGCTTTACCAGGCTGGCTATGACATTATTGCCGGTGTGGATGAAGTTGGCCGTGGATCGCTGGCGGGGCCTCTGGTAGCCGCAGCCGTCATTCTGAGAAAAGGGGAGAGGATTGAGGGAATAAGAGATTCCAAAACCCTGAACAAGAAGAGAAGAGCCGAGTTCTTTGGGCTGATTGTTAAGAGAGCCCTCTGCTGGACCATCTCCTGGGTAGAGGCAAAGACCATAGATGAGATCTCCATCGACCAGGCCAACCTTCTGGTGATGAAGAGATCTGTTCTATTGTTGGAGCCCCAACCCCAGGTAGTGCTCTCCGACTCTTACAGACTACCCGGACTTGAGATTATACACATACCCGTTCTTCACGGAGACAGCAGATCCGCATCCATAGCTGCCGCTTCCATTGTGGCCAAGGAGATCAGGGACAAGATAATGATTAATGATAAAGCTTTCCCCGGTTACTTTTTCGCTCAACATAAAGGCTATGGCACCGAACTTCACCGCCAGGCCATCACCAGGCTGGGAGCCTGCTCTATCCACAGACTTTCTTATGGTCCTTTCTCGCGGCGCAACAAAAGGGGTCCGCACCTACTGGCCAGATTTCGGATATAGTACG
Organism: Candidatus Hakubella thermalkaliphila; assembly: GCF_013281975.1. GTDB lineage: Bacteria > Actinomycetota > Humimicrobiia > Hakubellales > Hakubellaceae > Hakubella > Hakubella thermalkaliphila. Next base: position 12,348 of record NZ_BLRZ01000026.1, read on the forward strand.
ATGGGATGATAAGAAGGAGTTAGAAGACGAAGAGTGAGGGTGGGCATGGACATGGCTTTGAGTAAAGGTGCCCGAGGAGAACTTCTGGCCAGACAGTTCCTGGCCCAAAATGGGTACACAATTATCCATACCAACTATAGGTGTAAGATAGGTGAGATCGATATCATCGCCCTTCGGGGAGAGACTCTTTCCTTCGTGGAAGTAAGGTCCCGATATAGCTCAACGGTGTGCCATCCTCTGGAGTCTGTGGACTGGATTAAGCAGTGGAAAATCAAAAGAATTGCCGAGCTGTTTCTGTCCAGAAATGGGAAATATGGACATCTTAAAGTACGTTTCGATATTGTGACCATTCTACAAGAGGGGCAGAGAAGAACCCTTCAACATATCCCCGACGCCTTCAGATAGCTCTGGGATAGAAGCCAGGGGTGAGTTCATCCAGAAAGCACATTAAATGCCTCTGTGGAAGGGGACAAACCGTGTTTACCCGGATTACTAGCTACACCCTGTACGGTGTGGATGCCATCAAGGTTGATGTGGAAGTCCATACTGCCAGGGGTTCTCCTCAATTTAATATCGTCGGTCTTCCCGACAAGGCCATCTCAGAGTCTCGGGAGAGAGTCCGGGCCGGTTTAATAAACTCGGGGTATAAGTTTCCTCTGGAAAGGATAACCGTCAATCTCTCTCCTGCTGACCTCCGGAAAGAGAGTCCCGCTTTCGATCTGCCTGTCGCTATGGGAATCCTCATTGCCACAGGGCAGGTGAAGATCTCTGATCTGGAGAGCATTGCCATGGTGGGAGAAATCTCTCTTGATGGTACCGTGAATAGAGTGAGGGGTCTCCTCTCTGTGGCTGATCAATGTTCAAAGGACGGCATCAGGACCCTGCTGGTGCCTCAGGATAATGCTTATGAGGCCGCCGTAATTCAGAAAGTGCGAGTGATACCTATTACCAGTCTTGGTCAGGCCATCGCTTTTCTCTCCGGAAATAGCGAGGTTCCCTCGGTCCAGGTGGATCTGGCGGAGATCTTTTCCCTAAATGGTAAATATGATCTGGACTTCTCCGATGTTAAGGGACAGGAGCAGGCCAGGAGAGCTCTGGAGGTAGCAGTGGCTGGGGGCCATAACGTGCTCATGGTGGGCCCCCCCGGGTCCGGTAAGACCATGTTGGCCCGCAGACTTCCCTCTATTATGCCGGAGTTAGAAGTGGAGGAAGCGGTGGAGGTAACCAGAATTTACAGCATCGCTGGCCTGCTCCCCTCGGGAATTTCCCTTCTTACCAGGCGTCCCTTCCGCAAGCCTCACCATACTATCTCCGAAGTGGGCCTGGTGGGAGGGGGCCGCTTCCCTCGTCCGGGTGAGATTAGCCTGAGTCATTGCGGAGTCCTTTTTCTGGATGAGCTGACAGAATTTCGCCAAAGCGCTCTGGAGGCATTGCGCCAGCCTCTGGAGGACGGGGAAGTCTCCGTCTCTCGTTCTCTGATCACCGTAACCTTTCCAGCCAGGTTTATCCTGATCGGAGCCATGAACCCCTGTCCCTGTGGGTTTCGGGGGGATCGCTCCATTCCCTGCCAGTGCCCGGAGAATCTCTACCGCCAATATCGACACAAAGTCTCCGGACCCATCCTGGACCGCATCGACATCCATATCCCCGTTCCTCGCCTGACCAGGGCGGAACTTCTTAGAGGTCCAGGAGGAGAAGTGTCAGAAATCATCAGGGAAAGGGTCAAGAGAGCCAGAGATATCCAGAGAAAGAGGTTTGTGGATCAGAGGATAAAGGAGAATTCTGGCAGGACCCATTACTCACTTCGAACCTAGTGTATGATATATCCATCTGGCCAAGATATCCTGGCCCAGGCCATAGATAAACTGCGGATTAGCGCCCGGGGTCTGGACCGCATACTGAAAGTGGCCAGAACCATCGCGGATCTGGAGGATGCCAAGGCCATAGAGCTCCCCCATCTGGCTGAGGCCATTCAGTACCGTTCCTGGGACAGAGAAAGGCCGTGAACTGGGACTTACAGACATGAAGGATAGGCACATCCGAAGACAGGCCAAGCTACTAACTCTCCTGAGCCATCCCAGAGTAGGGGCCAGAGGGATTCGGGACCATTGGCGGAAATATGGGCAGGAGGTCTCGGTGGAACTCTTGTGGGAGGAGGCCTGTCATCTGCCTGTTCAGTTAAGCATAGCTGGAGGAGGGTTCGATCTGAGGCAACTTTACTGAGAAGCAGAAGAAGCGATCAGAGCCTGTGTCAAGATGGGCATAAAAATGGTCTCTCTTTTTGATGGCTTTGACCTTGTAAGCCTGAGAGAGATCTATGACCCCCCTTCGCTTCTCTTCTATAAAGGAGATCTCCTGTAGATGATGGGCAGGAATCGGCCGCAAGACTGTAAAGGAGCTCCTTTGGAGCGGACGGCGACCACCAGGTTAGCAAGAACTGCCAGAGCCATCGCCATTGTGGGCTCCAGAAACTCTACCACCTACGGCAGGAAAGTAGCCGAAACTCTGGCCAGACAGTTGTCTGCTGTGAGTATATGTGTGGTCAGCGGGCTGGCCGAGGGCATTGATACCTGGGCCCATCGGGGAGCCAAAGACCAAAAAGGAGGCACCATTGCTGTTTTGGGTAACGGCATGGACATTTATTATCCCAGACGGAATAGATCGCTCCAGGAAGAGCTCTGCCACAAGGGCACTGTGCTCAGCGAGTACCGACTAAGAACTCTTCCTTTGAGACACAATTTCCCGGCCCGAAACAGGATTATCAGCGGCCTGGCTAATGGAGTAGTGGTAGTGGAGGCCTCCGAGAGCAGTGGGGCCCTCATCACAGCCGACTTTGCCCTGGCGGAAGGAAAATCTGTTTTTGCCATCCCCGGCAATATCTATCACCGAAATACCCGAGGCACCCATGCTTTACTCAAGGATGGAGCCAGGCTGGTGGAGAGGGTCGAGGATATTCTGGAGGAGCTATACCCGGATCTCCTTTCCCAGAAAGGAAGGACAATTAGCAATGGCCTCTTTTCAGAAATGGAAATTCTGGCTAGCCTTTCTGAGGAGGAGAGGCTTCTCTATCTTCAGTTGGACCAGGAACCCCAACACATCGATGACCTTTCCCGGATGGTTGATATGGAGGTAAATAAAGCCCTGGGAATCCTCCTTCAGCTGGAGATCAAAGGCCTCATTATCCAGGAGCCAGCCATGAACTTTGTGCGAGCATAGAGGGTCAAATGACTGTCTAAGGAATTAGTGCTAAACTAGAAACATGAGAACTGGAATAGCCAATCTTCCTCATTCAGAAAAACAAAGGAGGGAAGGTGAGAACCTATCTTTTCCCAGTGGTCGTTGAAGAGGATCCGTTTGAGGACGGAAGGATGGCCTATCACGCCTACTGTCCAGCCTTAAAGGGGGCAAGCACCTGGGGTTATACCAAGGAAGAGGCTCTAAAGAACATCAGAGAAGTCGTTGAGATGACCCTTGAGAGCATGAAAGAGCATGGGGAGCCGATCCCGCAGGAGCCTGGGGTTGAAATTTTCACTGAGCCGAGAGTAGCAGTAACCGTATGAGCATTGACTACTCGAAGCTGAGATCCCTAACGGCAAGGAGGCTAATTAGTGCTTTGACTCAGGATGGGTTTAAGCTTGAGCGGGAGAAGGGTTCCCATCGCCAATATATCCATCCAGAGAAAGGAAGGGTAACCATCTCCTTCCATCACCCAAGTGATACCTTCCCACCCAAGACTCTAAAGAGCATAATTCAGGATGCAGCATGGACAGAGCAGGATTTAAAAAGGTTAGGGCTTCTAAAGTAGCTATGGCTAGAAACAAATCTTCCAGTTAAGTCAATGCTCCCCAAAGCGATGAGGATCGTCCCTTATCTTACTCCAGAGGAGGTTTATCGAATTGCTGATGCCTGCCTTCCTCAGAAAGAAGAATTCTGGCTTGCTAAAAGAACTCAGCCGCCAGTAACTCAAGGAGAAGCGAGGTTCCCCCGGTCCAGGTGGATCTGGCGGAGATCTTTTCCCTAAATGGTAAATATGATCTGGACTTCTCCGATGTTAAGGGACAGGAGCAGGCCAGGAGAGCTCTGGAGGTAGCAGTGGCTGGGGGCCATAACGTGCTCATGGTGGGCCCCCCCGGGTCCGGTAAGACCATGTTGGCCCGCAGACTTCCCTCTATTATGCCGGAGTTAGAAGTGGAGGAAGCGGTGGAGGTAACCAGAATTTACAGCATCGCTGGCCTGCTCCCCTCGGGAATTTCCCTTCTTACCAGGCGTCCCTTCCGCAAGCCTCACCATACTATCTCCGAAGTGGGCCTGGTGGGAGGGGGCCGCTTCCCTCGTCCGGGTGAGATTAGCCTGAGTCATTGCGGAGTCCTTTTTCTGGATGAGCTGACAGAATTTCGCCAAAGCGCTCTGGAGGCATTGCGCCAGCCTCTGGAGGACGGGGAAGTCTCCGTCTCTCGTTCTCTGATCACCGTAACCTTTCCAGCCAGGTTTATCCTGATCGGAGCCATGAACCCCTGTCCCTGTGGGTTTCGGGGGGATCGCTCCATTCCCTGCCAGTGCCCGGAGAATCTCTACCGCCAATATCGACACAAAGTCTCCGGACCCATCCTGGACCGCATCGACATCCATATCCCCGTTCCTCGCCTGACCAGGGAGGAACTTCTAAGAAGTCCAGGAGGAGAAGGGTCAGAAATCATCAGGGAAAGGGTCAAGAGAGCCACAGATATCCAGAGAAAGAGGTTTGTGGATCAGAGGATAAAGGAGAATTCTGGCATGACCCAGAACCAACTTCGAACCTACTGTAAGATCTCGCCATCGGGCCAAGAAATCCTGGCCCAGGCCATAGATAAACTGCGGATTAGCGCCCGGGGTCTGGACCGCATACTGAAAGTGGCCAGAACCATCGCGGATCTGGAGGATGCCAAGGCCATAGAGCTCCCCCATCTGGCTGAGGCCATTCAGTACCGTTCCTGGGACAGAGAAAGGCCGTGAACTGGGACTTACAGACATGAAGGATAGGCACATCCGAAGACAGGCCAAGCTACTAACTCTCCTGAGCCATCCCAGAGTAGGGGCCAGAGGGATTCGGGACCATTGGCGGAAATATGGGCAGGAGGTCTCGGTGGAACTCTTGTGGGAGGAGGCCTGTCATCTGCCTGTTCAGTTAAGCATAGCTGGAGGAGGGTTCGATCTGAGGCAAATTTACCGGGAAGCAGAAGAAGAGATCAGAGCCTGTGTAAAGATGGGCATAAAAATGGTCTCCCTTTTTGATGCCTTCTATCCTGTAAGCCTGAGAGAGATCTATGACCCCCCTCCGGTTCTCTTCTATAAAGGAGATCTCCTGGAGAGGATGGGCGGGAATCGGCCGCAAGACTGTAAAGGAGCTCCTTTGGAGCGGACGGCGACCACCAGGTTAGCAAGAACTGCCAGAGCCATCGCCATTGTGGGCTCCAGAAACTCTACCACCTACGGCAGGAAAGTAGCCGAAACTCTGGCCAGACAGTTGTCTGCTGTGAGTATATGTGTGGTCAGCGGGCTGGCCGAGGGCATTGATACCTGGGCCCATCGGGGAGCCAAAGACCAAAAAGGAGGCACCATTGCTGTTTTGGGTAACGGCATGGACATTTATTATCCCAGACGGAATAGATCGCTCCAGGAAGAGCTCTGCCACAAGGGCACTGTGCTCAGCGAGTACCGACTAAGAACTCTTCCTTTGAGACACAATTTCCCGGCCCGAAACAGGATTATCAGCGGCCTGGCTAAAGGAGTAGTGGTAGTGGAGGCCTCCGAGAGCAGTGGGGCCCTCATCACAGCCGACTTTGCCCTGGAGGAAGGAAAATCTGTTTTTGCCATCCCCGGCAATATCTATCACCGAAATACCCGAGGCACCCATGCTTTGCTTAAGGATGGAGCCAGGCTGGTGGAGAGGGTCGAGGATATTTTAGAGGAGCTATACCCGGATCTCCTTTCCCAGAAAGGAAGGACAATTAGCAATGGTCTCTTTTCAGAAATGGAAATTCTGGCTAGCCTTTCTGAGGAGGAGAGGCTTCTCTATCTTCAGTTGGACCAGGAACCCCAACACATCGATGACCTTTCCCGGATGGTTGATATGGAGGTAAATAAAGCCCTGGGAATCCTCCTTCAGCTGGAGATCAAAGGCCTCATTATCCAGGAGCCAGC
>NZ_BLRZ01000026.1:18627-19192 GCF_013281975.1 Candidatus Hakubella thermalkaliphila
CCCTGGGAATCCTCCTTCAGCTGGAGATCAAAGGCCTCATTATCCAGGAGCCAGCTATGAACTTTGTGCGAGCATAGGGGGTCAAATAACGGGATTAACCGGAATCCACTCATTCTCGGCTATTTGTTGGGAATACCGTTCAATTTGTTGTAGCTTCGCCAGGACTGACTGAAGAACCAGTTAAGTTTTGTAGGCGCTAATCCATCAATAGTCGATCCCCAGTTTTTGACCATCGTCCCGGCTTTGGCGAAGTATTTATCAATAGTCGCCTGATTTACTGGCACCTTGTTACATAACAGGCCCAGAAAGCCCCGCATTTTAATGCTGGGGATGAATGAGCCCTTATTTCCTTGTTCTTAAGTGTGCTATACTACTCAGGGCATATATCTTCAAAGAGGTAGCATTTTTTATTCTGTGAGCCGACTTTCTCAAAGGTAAAACAGGCCTTGGAGAAAAGTGAGGCTACCAGGTGAGCTGGTGGTAGCCAAAGTCAGAAAGGGAATTTCAGATTAATGAACCTCCCCGCAGCAAGCTGCGGGGTATCTGAATCATGTCCACCATCTAA
>NZ_BLRZ01000027.1 GCF_013281975.1 Candidatus Hakubella thermalkaliphila
ACCTCCGGCCACTGAAGATACTCTGTCCGAGCGCCACAAGACCGCCAAAGGCCAAGACTGGGCTATCCGCTTTTTCCTCCAGGCAACTGACGACCGAAGCCTTCTGGTGCCTGTGGATAAGGTTTGGAAGGAATCCAAAAGCACACTCCAGTTTCTCAATCGAAAATTCGACCATCCCCAGGAGCGGCTCCTGGGTGACCTGGGTCGGGCATCGCGGTTGTTCCCGGCAATTGAGGAGAGCCTCAGGTCAGCTCGGCCTGAAGCCTGTTACCTCACCACTGAAGAGGCCTACGCTTTCCTGCGCGAGGCAGCACCGCTTCTGGAGGAGACCGGCTTTAGTGTCCTTGTACCACCCTGGTGGGAGAAGCCACGGGCGCGCCTGGGAGTCCGCCTGCGCTTGCGTCCAAAATCTGATTCAAAAGTGACTGCTGGACAGAGCCACTTCGGCCTCAACTCCATTGTCAACTTCGACTGGGAGCTTGCTCTGGGTGAGGAGTCCCTGAGTTGGGAGGAGTTCGAGAAACTTGCTGCACTCAAGGTTCCCCTCGTTCAGATCAGGGGGCAGTGGGTTGAACTCAGGCCCGACCAGATTGAGGCCGCTATCCGCTTCTGGAAGGAGCGGCGGAACCGCGGGGACATGTTGCTGGCCGAAGCGTTGCGACTGGGCCTGGGGCAACAAGAGTCCGAGGCGGGGCTCCCTGTCGTCGGTGTCGAGGTAAAGGGATGGATCGCAGAACTTTGCGACCGGCTCACCGAGGGCGAAAAGATAGCCGAACTTCCACAACCACTGGACTTCTGTGGCAAACTGCGTCCCTACCAGGTAAGGGGCTTCTCCTGGCTCTGGTTCTTAAGGCAGTGGGGGCTCGGTGCATGTCTGGCCGACGACATGGGGCTGGGAAAGACCATTCAGTTTATCGCCCTTCTTCTGTACGAGAAGGCATGCACAAAATCCCGGAGGAGGCGCTCACCGGTACTGCTTATCTGCCCCACCTCGGTGGTTGGTAACTGGCAGCGGGAGGTGGCACGCTTTGCACCGTCGGTTTCGGTGCTGGTCCACCACGGGGCTGAACGGCATTCCGGAAAGGACTTCGTCCGGGAGACCAAGAAACACGACCTGGTCATCAGCACCTATGCCCTGGCCCACCGGGACGAGAAATGCCTCTCGGCTGTAGAGTGGGCGGGCATTGCTCTTGATGAGGCCCAGAACATCAAGAACCCGGCGGCCAAACAGACCCAGGCCATTCGAAGGCTCGAGGCCGGCTACCGGATTGCTCTCACCGGTACGCCCGTGGAGAACCGCCTCTCGGAGCTGTGGTCTATCATGGAATTTCTGAACCCCGGCTATCTTAGCTCGGCGACTGACTTCCGGAGGCGCTTCGCCCTGCCCATCGAACGTTACCAGGATCCGGAAAGTGCGGTCCGGCTTCGGCGCCTTGTCCAGCCCTTCATCCTGCGGCGTCTCAAGACGGATCCTAAGATTATCCAGGACCTACCCGAGAAGCTGGAGATGAAGGTCTTCTGCCAGCTCACCAGGGAGCAGGCTACGCTTTACGAGGCGGTGGTCCAGGAGATGTTAAAGAAGATTGAGGAGTCGGAGGGCATCGAGCGCAAGGGCCTGGTGCTCTCGACGCTCATGAAACTCAAACAGGTCTGTAACCATCCCGCGCATTTTTTGGGCGACGGCAGTGCCCTGGACGGTCGTTCGGGGAAGCTCACCCGTCTTGAGGAGATGCTCGATGAGGTACTGAGCGAGGGGCATCGAGCCCTCATCTTCACCCAGTTTTCGGAGATGGGCAAGATACTCAAGGGACACCTTCAGGGCGTCTTTGGTTGCGAGGTGCTCTTTCTGCATGGCCAGGTGGCGCAGAAGGCGCGTGACCATTTGGTCACTCGCTTCCAAGAGGAGGTACAAGGGCCGCCGATTTTCATCCTTTCGCTCAAGGCGGGCGGCCTGGGACTTAACCTCACCCGGGCCAGTCACGTCTTCCACTTCGACCGGTGGTGGAACCCGGCCGTCGAGAACCAGGCTACGGACAGGGTCTTTCGCATCGGGCAGAAGAAAAACGTCCAGGTTCACAAGTTCGTATGTAGCGGGACACTGGAGGAACGGATCGACGAGATGATCGAGAGCAAGAAAGCCCTGGCCGAGAATATTGTGGGCACAGGCGAGGCGTGGCTCACGGAGATGTCCACAGATCAATTGCGCAGCCTTCTTGCGCTTAGCCGCGACGCGGTTGAAAGTGAATGAGAGAGGAACATTATGACTAGAGATAGAGGTGGCCGAAGCTACTGGGGAGATTATTACGAGCCCTCCCAGCCGCGGGAGGTTAAGAATGGCGTCAAGGCCCGAAGTAGACGTGGCAAGTTCGGCGAGACCTGGTGGGCGGATCGTTGGATCGCCATCCTTGAATCTTTTGGCTGGTCCAACAGGCTTCAGCGTGGACGCAACTATGCCCGGTGGGGACAGGTGATCAAGTATGAAGTTTCCCCAGGGACGGTGCGAGCGTTGGTTCAGGGTTCCCGGCCCAAGCCGTATCAGGTCCGGATTGACGTAAAGACACTGTCAGAGAAAGAATGGGACAGGGTCACTGACGCCATGGCCGCTCAGGCCATTTTCGCGGCCAGGCTCCTTGCCGGCGAAATGCCTCGGGACATCGAGGACGCTTTCTCTACTGCCAAGGTTACCCTCTTCCCTAAGTCTTCGCACGATCTCAAAACCGAGTGCTCCTGCCCAGACTGGGCCAACCCCTGCAAACACATCGCCGCCGTGTACTACCTCCTGGCCGAGGAATTCGACCGCGATCCATTCATGATCTTCCGGCTGAGGGGGAAAACGCAGAAGGACCTGACTTCGGCCCTGCGCCACAAGCGTTCTGTGGAGGGGACAACGGAGATGGAGACACAACCTGAGACAGAGATGTCAGAGGAACACCAGGGACTACCCCTGCAGGATTGTATGGAACGATTCTGGAGCATCGGGGAAGGGATACAAAGCTTCCGGGTGTCCATTACCCCGCCCACAGTTCCTGAAGCCATCCTGAAACGTCTGGGACCTCCTCCATTCTGGAAGGGCAAAGAAGATTTCGTGGCCCTAATGAAAGAGTGCTACCAGACTATAAGTAATCAGGCTCTGAAACTGGCCTATAGCGACCGCATACTATCTTCTCCCGGATCACGTGGAAAAACGAAGGCAGGTAAAGACCCCAAGAGGGATCGCTGATGGGAAAAATGAAGGGGAAGAATCAAGCACAACTACTGTAATTGGAGATCAGACTGCCTTCTTATGCCCTCGTCTGTAGACTAATTCTGCCTCATGCCAGGAGAGACCATCCCTAGAAGCAATTCTTGCTATTTCTCTTTCCTGCACGGTTAGGGTCAATTTCTCTCCAGTAGTATAGATACCATCGTCAACCTTAGCCTCGGCGGCATTAATTGTCTTCCTATCTATGCTATCCATTTCCATTCCTTCAAAAACTGTCGTGCCCTGATTTCATCCATAAAAAATCTCTGAGAAGTTCCAATTTGTATCATACCACACCTCTGGAAAAATCCAAAAGCCTTAGTCGCGGCGATAAGAGCAATTTCTCCTCCGTAGCCCCTTGCAAGACTTTCTTGAATTGCTACGGCAATCAAGTTACTTCCCACTCCCGCATATCTTCGGCCAGGACCACGATTCCACGGTGCACTTTCAAGCCACTGAACTTCAATGTACCCTTCTTGAATATCTATCAGTTGTATCGAAATGTGGCATGAAGTAAACTATCTCCACCATGTCCTTCGAGATAAACTTCGAACCCATTGGCAGAAGATATAAGAGTGAGAGGCCTATTACTCTCCTGGACGCCGCTCGCCGGAGCGGTATTGGCATCCGCACTGTCTGTGGAGGAAAGCAGACCTGTGGGAAATGTCGGGTCAAGCTTCTGGGAGAACATCCAGCACCGCTCGCTGAAGGCGAGAGGAAGCACCTTTCCTCTCGGGAGATAGAAGAAGGCTACCGCCTGGCCTGTGCTGTCACCGTCACCAATCATGTCGACGTGTACATCCCCCCCTCCTCTCTTACCGAAAAGCAGAAGCTGGGAATAATGGGCCAGGAGTCCTACATCGAAGTGGATCCTTTAATCAAGAAACTCAAAGTCAGCCTGGAGGAGGCCACGCTGGACGACGTCAGATCCGATGAGAGAAGGCTAAAAGAGTTCCTTCTGGCTGAGTATGGCCTGGGAGGCATAAGCGCCGATATGGAGATCTTGAAGGCTCTTACGCCGGCTTTACGTCACAACAGGTGGAAGGTAGATATTGCCCTTCGGGATAAGGAGATTGTTTTTGTCGGGCCTCCCTCAGGAGGAGAGACGGCGCATGGCGTGTCGGTAGACCTGGGTACCACCAAGATAGCCCTGTACCTGGTAGATCTGGTGAGCGGTGAGACCATAGATGCAGACGGCTTCATAAATCCCCAGATTGCCTATGGCGAAGACGTTATGTCCCGCATCATGAGCGCTATGACTGATCCCCAAAATGCCCTAAGAATGCAGGAGGAAGTTGTCTCTACTCTCAACAAAAGCATCGAAGATCTCTGCCACAGAAACGATCTTTCTCCAGAGGAGATTCTGGAGATGACTCTGGTGGGCAATACGGCCATGCACCACCTCTTTCTGGGCTTTCCCACCAGACAGCTTGCTCTGTCTCCCTTTGTTCCAGTAACCGATGAGCCCATAGATATCAAAGCCAGAGATCTGGGCTTGAAGATCTCGCCCGGCGCTTATGTCCACGTCCTTCCGGTCATCGCTGGCTTTGTAGGAGCAGATCATGTGGCCATGCTCCTGGCCTCAGGCATAGTGGACCAAGGGGAAAAGGCCATGGGTATAGATATTGGGACGAATACCGAGATAGCTCTGGTCATCGACGATAAGATAGTAAGCTGTTCCACCGCCTCCGGCCCGGCTTTTGAAGGTGCTCATATAAGATATGGTATGAGGGCTGCCGCCGGGGCCATCGAGAGGGTCACTATCGATCCTCAAACCTATGAGGTCAAAGTTATGACCATTGAGGACAAGCCTCCGGTAGGGATATGCGGCTCGGGAGTTCTGGATGCCATAGCGGAGATGCTTAAGACCGGAGTGCTGGACGAGCGGGGGAAACTGGTCCGAGAAATTCCTGGAGTGAGGCGGGATAAAGAGAGCGGCATTTATGAGTTCATTCTGGTTCTCCAAGACAGAACAGAGATAGAAGAAGATATTGTCATCACCCAGAAGGACGTGGTAGCCATCCAACTGGCTAAGGGAGCTATCAGGGCCGGGATGAATATTCTTTTAGATCAGATGAAGATTGGGCCGGAAGAGCTGGAGAAGGTGATCATTGCTGGAGCTTTCGGCCTGTACATAGATCCCCTTAACGCCATAGAGATTGGCATGTTTCCCCAGCTTCCGTTAGATCGGTTTTTGCAAGTGGGTAATGCTGCCGGAGTAGGAGCCAAAATGGCTCTTATCTCCAGAAAACACCGCCAGAAGGCAGTGGAAATTGCCAGGAGGACCAATTATCTGGAGCTTACTGTGGTTCCAGATTTTGCTGGCAAGTTCGCCTATGCTATGCAGTTTTAGACCTAGTCACCCTGCGTGTTTTCCCAGACACTCGCTCGACTCCCAATCCGCAGTGAGCAGTGGCCAGTTTCTTCTACCCCTTGCTCTCCTTTTTCAAAATATCGTGAGGCCCCACCCGGCGCAAGATCAATAGATCCCCTTCGATCATAAAACTCAGTCTATAGTGAAGATCTACGTAGCATTCCCAGATGCCTTGAGCTCCTTGTACTCGGTGAATGCGGAGGGAAGGATGTTGCAGGGTTAACAGCGAGCAAACGGAGTTGTTTGTCTACTTTCTTCTTGAGGGGGTCTGGAAGACGGTAATCTCGGTCAAACGACCTGAGCTTCCTAATCCTCACGGTGGAGGTCCTCAAGGAGATCGTCTACGGTGTCGTAATCCTTATAGCGTCCTGCGGCCAGGTCCTCATCCGCTTCCTGCTCCTTGGCCTGCCATTCCCTGGTCCAGAACCAGGCTTGATCCAGGGGCACCCTCTTGTAAGGGATGAGAACAATTTCACGGCCCCGGACTTTCACGTCAAAACTATCCCCCTCTTCCAGGCGAAACTTCGAGCGAATGTCTTCTGGAAGGGTTAGTTGCCCCCGCTTCCTCAGTCGAATTGCTGGCATGGCTACCCACTCTCATAATGCGATTATCGTATAATCAGAATACCTCGACATTGGAGAAGTGTCAAGGATCTGGCCTTCAGCGGGGGATTTGTTTTCAACAGAGTTACTTTAGGAGTTCTTTTGTTAGCACTTTGGAATTATCCGACTTCTTAAATATGGTTGACGGGCACATGCATATGGTATGATGATAATAAAAATTCGACCTGATAGGAGGAACATGTTATGGCCACATTGCAAGAGATCTCCGAGGCCGTTATTGCTGGGGATCTGCCCAAAACGGTAGAGCTGACCAATACTCTTCTGACTGAGGGCCTGCGCCCGGGGGTTATCATCACCCAGGGCCTTATCCCAGCCATGAACGTGGTGGGGGAGAAGTTCACCAATCGGGAATACTATGTGCCGGACATGCTCATTTCGGCCCGGGCCATGCAGGGGGCCCTCAAGATTTTAAAGCCCCTGCTGTTAGAATCCGAGCAGCAACAGTTAGCCACCTGCGTAATCGGCACGGTCAAAGGAGATTTGCACGATATAGGTAAGAATTTGGTGAGCATGATGCTGGAGGGTGCTGGCTTCAGTGTAGTGGACCTGGGAGGGGATGTGGATATCCACAGGTTCGTGGAAGCCATAAAGGACAACCAGGCCCAGATCGTGGGCCTCTCCGCCCTGCTCACTACCACCATGACCGTCATGAAAGACGTTATTGCGGCCCTGGAGGAGGCCGGCATCAGAGACAAGGTCAAGGTCATTATTGGGGGTGCCCCGGTCACTAAGAAGTATGCTGAGGAGATTGGAGCGGACGGATATGCCGAAGATGCCCCCACAGGAGTTAAAGTAGCCAAGAGCCTTCTGGGGTTGAACTAGCTCCCTTGAAAATAACCCAATTTTCATGTGACGTGGTGCGCCGCGGTGCATGGGCGATTCCTTCGCAAAGGAAGTCTGGGTAGAAACTCTGCGAAAATAAGATTCTTGGTCAACTTACTTAAAAAATAGCCGATATTTTCATCGTTCGCGGATGCGGTCCCCGCACGGGCAATTAGCTGGGAAAAGGCCAATATTCTCGTGGTTCGCGGATGATGCTTGCGTCATGGGAAATTACCTAATTTAGCGGTGGGAGAGGGTGCCAAAGAGGTGCCTTTTGATCTTTTTGGAGGGACAACAATCTTTGCTAAGAAGCAGTGGTGCATGGGGAGTGGGGGTTCTGAGCTTGTATTTTCTTCTTCAAATTGCTATATTGAAAGTAATTTTTCATGATGGTCTCATCACCCGTGAACCATGAAAACATTGGCTATTTTCTAAGTAAAAAATAGGGGCTTACCAGGGCTGAAAGGAGAGAGATGGCAGTTGTTTCAGTGAAGGATAAACAGGTCACCATCGAGATAGGAAAACCTACGGTAATAATAGGTGAAAGGATCAATCCCACTGGCAAACCAAAACTTACTGCCGAACTTCAAAAGGGACACCTGGATCTGGTGGAAGAGGAAGCCATGATCCAGAGGGATGCCGGAGCTGATATAATAGATGTTAACGTGGGGGCGCCAGGAGTGAATGAGATTGATCTTCTCCCTAAGGCGGTTTTGAGAGCTCTGGAGGCTGCCCAGCTCCCTATCTGTATAGATTCTTCCAACCGGGATGCCCTGGTGGCTGCTCTCCAGGTCTATCCAGGGGTGGCTTTGGTTAACTCAGTCAACGGGGAGGAAGAGTCTCTCAAAAAGCTACTTCCGGCCATAAAGAAACATAATGCTGTGGTAATAGGTCTGACTATGGATGATGTGGGCATACCGACCGATCCTGACAAAAGATTTGAGATTGCCAAGAAAATCGTGGAGAGAGCTCAGGAAGAAGGTATTCCCAAGGAGAATATCCTTATTGACTGTCTGGCCATGGCGGTCAGCGCTGATCCCAATGCCGGCATTGCCTGTCTCAAAGCCATTGGTAGGGTTACGGAAGAGTTGGGCGTAGGTACTACTCTGGGAGCCAGCAACGTCTCTTTTGGCATGCCTAACCGAAGCATTATAAATAAGGCCTTTTTGTCCATGGCCATTATGGTTGGTCTGACCTCGGCCATAGTCGATCCTACCAAAGAGGAGGTGGTCAGGACCATTTTGGCTTCCGATTTCCTGATGTCCCGTGATCCATATGGGGCGCGGTATCTGAAGAACTATAGACAACAGCCGAAATATAGTTAAGGAGGTAATCTTAAATGGCTCAAGTAATCTTAAAAGATGTGGCCAAGAAGTTCGATGAGGTGATAGCCGTCAAGGACTTCAACCTGGATGTGGAAGACAAGGAGTTTGTCATCCTGGTCGGCCCCTCGGGTTGCGGCAAATCCACTACTCTGAGAATAATCGCAGGGTTGGAGGAGGCCGATACCGGAGAAATCGTCATCGGCGACCGGGTGGTGAATGATGTTCCTCCTAAGGATCGTAACATTGCCATGGTCTTCCAGAACTACGCTCTATATCCCCACATGAACGTCTACGACAACATGGCTTTTGGCCTCAAGTTGCGAAAGACCCCCAGGCCAGAGATAGAAAGGAGAGTGCGAGAAGCAGCCCGTGTCCTGGGTATCGAAGATCTACTGAAGCGCAAACCCAAGCAGCTCTCCGGAGGGCAGCGTCAGAGAGTGGCCCTGGGAAGGGCTATTGTGCGAAACCCCCTGGTCTTTCTTATGGATGAGCCCCTCTCCAACCTGGATGCTAAACTCAGGGTGCAGATGAGGGTGGAGATCGAAAAGCTCCATAAGAGGCTATCCACTACCTTCATCTACGTGACCCATGACCAGACCGAGGCCATGACCATGGGCGACCGGATCGTTATTATGAAAGACGGCCTGACCCAACAGGTGGGGAGCCCCCAGGAGGTCTATGAGAATCCGCAGAACATGTTTGTGGCTGGCTTTATTGGCAGCCCCTCCATGAACTTCATTAAGGCCAAGATCACTGAGGACCATCATCTGCGAGCCAGCAATCTGGACATCCCGGCCTCTGCTATGGTTCGAGAGGTCATCGACAGAAAGAACCTCAGGAATCGGGAAATTATCCTGGGTATCAGGCCTGAGCATCTGGAGGATGCTGCTTTTGTGCCCGAGGAAAGAAGGTTCGGCTTGATTGATACCGTGGTTGATGTCATTGAGCCTATGGGCAATGAGATTTATCTGTATGCTGATATCGGCGGAGTCCAGTCTATGGCCAGGATTAATCCGGAGAGCCGGGTCAGGGGTGAAGATAGGATTACTCTGGCCCTGGAGACAGAGAGGATTCATCTCTTCGATCCGGAGACAGAGGTAGCGTATATCTAGGGCTCAAGGTAGGGAAAATCCTAACTACCGACGTAGCTCACTTTGCTATGTTCCGGCCCCAGGGTATGGGCACTTTTGAGATTGTGCCACAGGAGGTATTGTGATACGCGAAAAGTAAAAATGGGATCTCTCCAAGCGGGCCGAATTTCAGCATTTGGCTCCATTCTGGAAATCTAAATCGGACGGTAAATTGACTCAAAATGGTGTTTGCGGTTCCACCAGAAATAGAAACTCTTAAAGAGCAGTGCCTGGTTTGGAAAGCTCCCTTCCCTTTGTGCTTATTGAGATAGGTGATTCTTCCTCTTCCCTTGAGGTTAGGAATATGGATCAAGGACCTATCTTATCCCGGGGTAGTTTGAAATCTACGCCTGAATTGGCTATCATGGTCTTCAAGGCCAGCCCAGTTGGAAGGAGATGTCTGTGTCAACTACTGACACCTGAAGGAGTCAGCTTGTCCGCGAAGAGGATCACTTCCCAACATTCAAGCAAGTCTGATACCCGACTTGCTCCACCCGTCTTGCACGGGAGGCCGGTTGACTATGCTGAGTGGGGCAGCCGACCTGCAACTACCAGAGTAGCACCCACTATCTCCTCACCTGGGAGCCAGGTTACTGCTACAGAGCATTGCTGCTCTCTTGCTGGTGGAATCATATAAATATTATAACAGTAGAAAGGAGGAAGCGCAATTCCCCTGCCAGTTGAAGCTGACAGTCCCCTTGCGTGAACTTTTATGGACCAGCAAGTCACGGCTACTCTTTGGGAATGGATGAAAGGGCCCGGTTTACGAGTGCTCTTTACTGTTGTCTCGGCGGCTCTTATCATAACTGCTCTCAGGACGTTGACCAGGTTCCTTATCAGATATATGGAGGTCCGAGGGAACGGACTTCATCAGATGGAAGCCCAGAAGCGAGCTAAAACTTTGGGTTCCATCATCAACAGCACTCTGACCGTCATAGTCGCCTTCGTAGCTCTGATGATGATTCTCCAGGAATTCAACATCAAGATCATGCCCATTCTCGCCGGTGCAGGAATTGCCGGGTTGGCTATCGGTTTTGGGGCCCAGACTCTGGTTAAAGACGTTATCAATGGCTTTTTCATTCTTCTGGAGAATCAATATTACGTGGGAGACATTATTAAGGTCAAAGATGTGGCGGGCGCGGTGGAGGGTATCAATCTGCGCCGCACCGTCCTGCGAGATATGGAGGGAGCTGTTCATTTTATCCCCAATGGCCAGATAACCCAGGTGGCAAATCTTACTCGAGATTGGTCCGGCCTGATTGTAGAAGTAGGAGTAGACTATAAAGAGGATATAGATGAAGTGTCTGAGGTTCTGAACCAGATTGGTCAGGAGCTGGCCCAGGATGGAGAGTATAAAGATGTAGTGCTTGAGCCACCCACCGTGGTAGGGGTGATAGATTTTAGCGAGTCTCAGGTCACTCTCAGGATGATGGGGAAGGTAGTCCCTTCCAAACAATGGGGAACGGCCCAAGAGCTACGCCGCCGCATTAAGAAGAAGTTCGATCAGGCAGGCATCGAAATCCCATTTCCCCACCGGGTGGTGATCTCTCCAAAGAAAAGAGAGTAAAAACAGACCACGCCATTCTACATTCTTAGCTTATCGGGCTACATGTTAATATTAATGCACTCAAAGTCATAGAGGGAAGAATATTTTGTACTCAGAGTCATGGAGGAAGGAAGCGGTGGCCCGCCTGCCCAGGCCGAAAAGAAAGAGAAGGCGAGATCCATTCAAAGTTATTTCCTGGACTTTGATACTCCTTCTTTTGCTGGCCATTCTTTTGGTCATTTTCAGAGAACAGATCCTGGGGGCCTACGAGTCCCTCATGAGATTCTTGGGGTATCAGAATCTTCCGTGAGTCCCGAAGGAAATCCTGACGGAAGATTCAGGGAGATCCGGAGGATGTGGGTTACTATACTTAACAACATACTGGTACTCATCAAAGGTGCCGGTGATCTGGCTACCGGCGTAGCAGTAAGCCTGCACAAATGCGGCATGAAAGTGATAATGATCGAGATAGCACAGCCCCGGGCCATCAGGGGAACAGTTGCTTTGGCGGAAGCAATCTATGAGGGGCAAATGGAGGTAGAAGAGGTTAGGGCCATAAGGGCAGCACGATTTCAGGACGCTGAGGAGATTATCGGGAAAGGCCACATTCCTATTTTTGTGGATGAAAAAGGAGAAGCCATTGCCCATTTCAGGCCAGAGGTGGTAGTAGATGCCACCATGGCCAAAAGGAATCTGGGGACTCATCTTGAGGATGCCAGGATAGTTATTGCCCTGGGGCCGGGTTTTACCGCAGGTGAAGATGTCCATGCCGTTGTCGAAACCATGAGGGGTCACTATCTGGGGAGAGTTATTTTTGATGGGAGAGCTATGGAGAACACCGGCATTCCCGCCGATATTCAGGGCTATGGTCTGGAGCGAGTCCTGCGGGCTCCCACAAGAGGCAAAGTCAGGACTTTGAGAAATATAGGCGACTTTGTCCAGAAGGGAGAAATTGTTGCTTATGTAGATGGCCAGCCAGTGAGAGCTGGAATTAGCGGGGTTATCCGGGGAATGATCAAAAGCGGAATTGAGGTAGAAGAAGATCTCAAGATCGGTGATGTAGATCCCAGGGGAGTTCGTGAGTATTGCTACACTATATCTGATAAGTCCCGAGCCATCGGCCGCGCCGCGCTGGAGGCGATATTGATTTTGCTGAGGACTACCCCTTAACTATGGCTACCCCGCTACTAGTCCCAATCCGGTTGGCGCCCGCCTCTATCATTCGGCGAGCGGTCTCATAGTCCTTGACTCCCCCGGAAGCCTTAACTCCCATCTTCTCGCCTACAGTCTTTCTCAGTAGAGCAATATCCTCCACTGTGGCAGCACCTGGGCCGAAACCGGTACAGGTCTTGACAAAGCTGGCTCCCGCCTCTTTAGCCAAAAGGCTGGCTTTCACTTTCTCCTCATCGGTCAAAAGGCCCGTCTCCAGGATCACCTTGACCACTCTTCCGTTGGCAGCCTTGACCACTGAAGCGATATCTTCTCGCACCCAGTCCTCATCACCCGATTTGAGAGCTCCAACATTGAGGACCATATCTACTTCATCAGCGCCGTTGGCAAGAGCATCTCTGGTCTCCATCGCCTTGGTCAAGGTAGTCGTGGCCCCCAGAGGAAATCCAATCACTGTACAGACCTTAACCTCTGAGCCTTCCAGAAGTTGAGCAGCTATCTTGACCCAGCCAGGATTGACGCAGACACTGGCAAAGCCGTACTCTCGGGTCTCCTGACAAAGCCTGGCTATCCGCTCCCTGGTGGCATCGGGTGCGAGGAGGGTATGATCGATAAGTTTGGCTATATCCGGGTGAGCCAGGTCGGGATTTGTTACCATCCGGGTTTCCTCCTTCGGATCGGGTAGTCACATTACTGTCGGATCTATAGCATACTTGATTCCTTCCAGGGCCTTAAGAGGGTGTCCAAAAACTAAGGGCATTTTGCCCAAGGTGGGGAATTACTCCTACATGAGATCTGATTTTGAGGTCAACGTGGGAAGTTTTATGCGAAATTAGCTCCTTTTTAGGGGCGAAGTGGGAGATGAGTTTTTGAAATTGGAGTTTTTAGACAGCCTCTTAATATCGATACTTTGAAGCGTACACACCTTTTCTTGTTTCTTATAGAGTTCGCACCAATCACCACACTCCTCGGGGTCGTAACTAGCAAAGGGACACTTCTTCATACTACTTTTCCTCCTCAACTTTAATTAACACCGCCGTTATATTATCCTTACCCCCAGCTTCATTAGCCGCGTCAATTAGAAAATTCACCTTCTCTCTAAGCATCCTTTCACTATTAAGAATCTCCTCTATTTTATCTGCATCTACTATATCCGAGAGACCGTCACTACATAGCAAAAAAATATCACCTTCAAAGGCAGTATAGTTATGGGCAACTTCAGGCTCACAATTGCTATTCCCACCTCCAAGGCAATTGGTTATTACATTTTTCTGTGGGTGGGCGTAAGATTCTTCAATAGTTATTTGTCCCAGTTCTATCAAGGATTGGACCAAAGAGTGATCTTTGGTCAATTGCTTTAGACCGCTATGCCTTAACCTATAAAGACGGCTGTCACCTGCATGATAGGTGTAAAACCCATCACCAGTAAAATATACCCCACCAATAGTTGTACCCATGCCGGAATAGCAAGGATTGCTTCTACTCACATCGAGTATCGCCTTGTGTGCAGAAAATATCGAGTCCCTTAGTGCCATTGTGATTTCTTCCTGAGTCAGAACCCCTTTGGGGGATGACATAAACTGCCTTGAAAGTAGATTCAAGGCAAGACCACTTGCTACATCACCAGCATTATGGCCTCCCATCCCATCAGCAACTGCCACGAGTAAGCCATAATACTTTATAAAGGACGAATCTAAAGGGATCTCTAGATAGAGCTCCTTTTTGTTTTCCACTATGCCGCCGATCAAAAAGGCATCCTCATTGTATTCCCCTTTTTTTCCAATATCAGTTTTACCACATATTAGAAGTTTAGCCATTTATGAACTCTTGAAAATGAAGGTAGTATCAGCAAGGCTTATTCTGTCGCCATCGTTAAGTTTTACCACCTGGTGTGGCTCCAATTTTTTGAAGTTTATTTTTGTCCCATTCATGCTATTGTTGTCTCTTATATGCCAGCTACTTCCCTCAAGAATAAAAGTAGCGTGTTTCCTTGAAATGAATTCGCTTCTGGGCAGTGAACTTACATCGATATCGCCTTCTCTGCCTATGGTATCGCCGTCTTTAATCTCTATAATGAGATTAGGATTAAATTCGGGATAAATTCTAGCGACACAAGCAATCGCTTTTACGGTGGGCTGGCGTTTTTTAGGGATTGATCCTTGAATCGAGCTTTCCTTATTCTCACCTAAGGAAGTTGCTAGGTGTTCTTGCTCAGAAACTTTATGATATTGAGCAGTGACACGAAGCATGTTCACTTGGCAATTGTTAGCACAGACCATTGCTATTTCGTCGTTAATATGTCCACAAACGGGACACTTTTTACCATAAACTCCTTCACTCACGATTGGCTCCTATGGCTGGGTTAAAGTGAGTCCCAATCCCCTACATTGTTTTTTCAGATCTCTCATGAATCCTCTGTTCGGGATCCCTATAATCTTAAAGGAGTTGCCTTCGCTCATTTCAAAATGTAGTTCCCTCTGGCCCCTATATTCTTCCTCTGCATAACGGGCATATTTTTTGGCCCTTTCACTCAGGATATGGAATCTCTGGTTGTCCGAGCCCCGCCAGAGTTTCTTATTAGAGTTTTCTTCCTCAAACCTTCCGTCTATCAAAATGTCGATCAGGCTCAAAAGTTTACTTGCCGATTCTCCTTGCTCATTCAGGTCTTCTATTGTGTAACCAGAATAAACCATGATATCCAAGGAAGTATGTTCTTTTATCAACCTAACAAGTCTTAATAGGGCTTCGGCCTGCTCAAATGGCTCTCCACCAGAAATAGTAATTCCGTCAAGCCCTAAAGAGGCTTTCCTAATCGCATAAAAGATATCTTCTACGGTCTTTTTTGCATCTTCATGCCTCTCTTGCATCGAAATAGCCATGCACCCATTGCATTTCAAAGTGCACCCTTGAACCCAGAGAACAACCCTTTTGCCAGGACCAAGGTTTGTAACAGGATACGAAATACTGTCTATGTAGATAGATTCTTCCATTTAAAGCCCTTCTACCTTTAGGGTGTATATCTCTGTCGAACCCTTCCTCTCCGTAACAATATCTCCGACTAAAAGAGAGGTTTTATCTTTTAGCTTTTCTTCTTCATCAAAGAGTATCCTTGAAAGGGGATTTACAATGGCTTCCTCAATAAGATTACCAACCCCACGACCTCCCTGCTCGATATTCTGGATAGCTTTATCAAAGAGAAAAGTTTTCACATCCTCAGAAAAGATAATATTTATCTTGTGCTTTTCTTTTACCTCTTCAGTAATCTTATTGAGTATCCTATCTCTTATCTCTTTCATGATTGGGGCTCTTATATAGTCGAAAACTACAAAATTATTTCCGAACCTGTTAAGTATCTCTGGTCTTCCCAGTTTGAATTTGAAATGGTCTTTTATAGCTGACAAAATTCTTTTCTTAATTTCTGCATAAGGAGTTTCTATATATTTGAGCTCAGTATTTTGGCATTCCTCACACTGATCTGGTTTTTCTCCTGATACGTCTATCCAGTTGCAATTTTCACAATGCCATGCGTTTGGATGTATATTGATTTTCCTTATAACTGTTCTTCCATCCCCTGTGGGTACATCAAGATAAGAGCCTATATTGCTTGTGAAAATAATTATAGATTCCGAGAAGTAGACCGTTTCTCCTTTTCCGTCAGTCATACGGCCATCTTCAAGGATTTGTAAGAATTTATCCAGTATGCTTGGATGTGCCTTCTCTATTTCATCGAATAGAAGAACGGAGAATGGTTTTTCCTTTATCTTATTGGTCAATTGACCACCTTCTTCATAGCCCACATAGCCCGGTGGTGCACCTAATAGTTTCTGATCCGCCTGCTCCTGACCATATTCACTCATATCAAATCTTATACATGCTTTCTCATCGCCGAATAACAATTCCGCCAATGCCTTGGCAAGCTCAGTTTTGCCCACGCCCGTGGGTCCGGCAAAGAAAAGTATTCCCTTTGGCTTACTTGATTTGGAGGAGTGCTGAACTCCTGCCAGCCCCGCCTTAGCCCGTTTGAGGAGATCTAATACTGACTCTATTGCCCCGTCTTGCCCTTTCACCCTGTCGCTCAGAATCTCCTTAGCATTTCTTAGTTTTTCGATATTAACTTTATCCCATGCACTCTCGATGACTCCAAATTTATATCGTTCAACTATATTCTTTATATTCCTGATGCTTATTTGCTCTCTCTGAGACAGTATCCTCAAACTTTCCAGTTCATAGTTTCCAAGCCCGTCTGTAAGGTCAACAAATTTCTCTTGAATTTGCTTCACTTCTTCTTGTGTCAGGTTTGTCGAATCAAAGAATTTTGGGAAATCGTTTCGAGTCAAGGCAAAGGTTATAAACTTTCTCCTTTCCTCATCATCTGGTTTGTCTATCTGCAGGTGTTTTGTTAAAGGATTGTTTAGATATAGCCATGTTGGTATATCATTCAACCTGTCACATAAAAGAATAGTTAGGTTATTAAATGTCTCGCTGCCTATGGTCACCACCGCAGCATCCTGCGCGCATTTTAAAATCTTTAGAAAGTGTATTCTCTCCTCACCATATAGTTGATTAGGGGATGAAGTGAGGCGGGAACTGTAGTCGATAATAAACACTGTTGGTATTGTTGTATTAGACACAACAATCCTTATGTTGTCCAAGGCATCATCTATCTTGAGCACGCATTTGTGCTGAACATCAATTGACTTGGCCTCGCCTTGGTTCGTAGTCTTTTTCTGTTGCCCCTTTTCGGTATCAACCTCCTTTCCTTTAATCAACCTTCTAAAATCTTTGTACATCTCTTCATTCTTAAACTCTATTCCATCAACGAGATCGTAGAAACCTATGATTTTGTACCCCCTTTCAAGGAAAAAACGGTAGAAAAAATCCCTTACACTTAGATAACTCCAGTAAATAGTGTCATTTTGCTTTAGGGGGTAAAGAACCTGGTCGTAGATGTTTCCCGAAATGTAAAACTGGGTTTTAATGGGAAGATACCTATTAAGTTCTCTCATCCATCGAGATAAAATATCTAAGCCATTCATCGTTGTATCCTTCTTTGCCCCTGAATCATACGACGCCTATACTCTTCTTCTTTTTTCGTCTCGTCTGTGACTTGTGGTTCAGTTATTATTCTCTCTATCTCTGCATCTGTAAAATGCCTTGTCCATTTTTTTTCAAACACAATCCCTTTGTCCTTGAGTTTTGCCCCAATTTTCTTTATGTCAGAGCACCACCTCTTTTCTTGCTCTTCAAATTTTTCTCTATTGGTTTCTCTATTTTCTGGATGGAAAAC
The DNA here is from genome assembly GCF_013281975.1 of Candidatus Hakubella thermalkaliphila. GTDB lineage: Bacteria > Actinomycetota > Humimicrobiia > Hakubellales > Hakubellaceae > Hakubella > Hakubella thermalkaliphila. Next base: position 17,520 of record NZ_BLRZ01000027.1, read on the forward strand.
CTCTGCAAGAATACCCCTATCCATGCCAAAACCGAGCCTTACTCCCTCTCCTTCGGGAATATCAAACTCCATATAAAGAGGTGCCTTTGCGTTTTCAACAGTCCTGAAGGGGAGTTTTGAAACCTTATATCCCATTTCTGCAAGGACACTTTGGACACTTTTCATTGTATATTCGCGTTCATCGTTCAGTTTTTCCATCTCAAGGTATTCTTGGTAGAGCTCTTTTATCTCCGGAGTCAATCGTTCAATTGCAATCTTCAGCATGTTGATATCATGGCCTGACATTGCGCTCTCAAGTGCTGCCTTTAGCTCCAATGCCCTGCCTTTGTCAGGCAAAAGCGGAGAATTGATTATCATTTCAATATCTGTCAAAAGTTCTATTGCCTTCTCTGATAGGGTATCCAATTCCTTTGCCCTATCTTCAAGTTTCCTCTCCCCTCTTTTAATTGCTTCTTTGAGCCTTATGTCGAGCCATTTTAGGATATTTTCAAAATAAGAGTAGTTGCCACTAATTTTGTCCTTTATTTCATTTAGAGAATTTTTCATATCTATGAGGTCAGTTCTTATTAATTCAGATAGAATTGGCTCAAGCCCGGAAATTTTGAGTTCAAGAGATTGAAGCATCAAGAGCACATCCGCTTCTTTTCTCTTTGGACCTTTAACCTTCTGCGGCTGACTTTTTTGCTCTATCTTCTTAAAGTTAAAGCTGCCATGAAGAAGGTTTTTTTCTATGTCGCGGAGTCTTTCTTCTTCCTGACAGGCTAACTGTATTTTCCGCTCTTCTTCCTCCTTTTGTTTTTCTTTTTCTTTTAACTTCTCTTGAATAGCCTTTGTCTTTTTCTTTTCAACCATGAGGCGTTGCTCAACCTCTTTTCTCCGCTTCTCCGCTTCCAATTTAGCAGCAATGTTTTCTCTCTCTGCTTTTAACCTGGCATTACGTGATGCTTCAAGCAGCAGGACTACCGGTATTCCTACCGCCGCAATGGGAAGGGCTAATGGTAATAAAACTACACCAAACAACTCACCGCTCATACTACTCTCCTCTTCCCAAGTTTTGGATGCAAATTAATAAATTTCGAGGGACCATCTTATTTCCTACGCCTAAAAAGGCCACGAAACATTATGTAGAATCCAAACAACATAATTTTTCATTATGGTCTCATCACCCATGAACCATGAAAATATCAAGTATTTTCTAAGTAATGAAAAGGGGAAGTAAAGCCAGTATTAGGCTCCAGAAGCCGCTGAAATCTCCAATACCAAACTCCTTCATAAAGAAATATATTGGGATAGCTAAAGTAGCAAGTCTTACAAGTGTCGATCTTCCAGCGGCAATTAAGAAAATGGATGATATAAGGATAAGAGCTCCAGCCTTCGCTGACCCGATATAGCCCCTCAGCACTCCCCGAAGAACCACAAATACGATAGCAACTATACTAAGCCAGTTACCGATCATTCTTATAGACCCTTGCTACTTAACTGTTTGCGTCAGCAAGTCAACTTACCCCCAATCATAGCCATGCTTTGGGCAAAGCCATCCACTTCCTCCCGACTTCCGCACTTATTTTAAAAAACACCTCTTCAGAGGGGGTTTTCTATCAT
>NZ_BLRZ01000028.1 GCF_013281975.1 Candidatus Hakubella thermalkaliphila
CGCTAAACCTGAGATCAAGCTATTAAAATTGTATCGCCGGGTATGAGCAAAAAAGGATAAAGCCCATACCAAAAGAAGGACAGGTACAAAGTAAGCCCCTCTGCCAAAACTTATGGTCAGGCCTTCATCGATCCACTTTCCCAACACGCCGGCCCGTTCGGAAAAGAGACTTACTGTTGCAAGTAAGGCCAGGAAGAAAAGGAAAATGCCGTAGAACTCGCCCGGTTCCTTCAGAAAAGAACGGCTCTTTGCTGGCGGCCTTCCTCGGGAAGGATTGGCCTTTGTCCGGCGCGCAGTTTTCCTATATTTGGTAGTTCTGCTCATAAATGAAACCCTCCAGCAGGAGAAGCGAAAATGGGCCTGGAACAGATTTAGACCTCCATGATAACCGGAATTATCATGGGCCTTTTCATGGTTTTGGCAAACAGAAACTTGCTCAAGCTGTCCTTGACATGGGATTTGAGAAGCATCCAGTCAGTGATGGCTTCCCTTTCGCAAATGAGAAGGGCCTCTTCCGCTTTACGTTTGGCCTCTTCCAGTATTTGGGCGGAATCCGGAATACCTACAAATCCCCGGGAGATAATATCTGGGCCGGTTAAAAGTTTCCCGGTGCTCCCGTCCACAGTCGCCACTACTATGATCATGCCGTGCTGTGACAACCGCTGTCGATCCCGGATGACCACATCTCCCACATCCCCCACACCCAGTCCATCTACAAAGATGGCGCCCGAATCTATCCTTCCCACTATGGCTGCCTTATCCTGAGAAAATTCTATGATATCTCCATTCCCGGCAATGAGAATTTTATCTTTTTCTACTCCCGTATCCGCGGCTAACATGGCATGATGGATAAGGTGCCTATATTCTCCATGAATGGGGATAAAGTATTTTGGCCTGACCAGGTTGATCATCAATTTTAATTCTTCCCGAGCCCCATGTCCGGACACATGGACTTCAGCGATAGATTCATAGTATACCTCTGCTCCGCCTCTAAAAAGTTGGTCAATGGTCTTGGATACTGATTTTTCGTTACCGGGCACGGGTGTGGCAGAAATGATGACCGTGTCTCCCCTTCTCAGATTAACCTTCTTGTGATCATGGGAGGCTATTCTGGCTAAAGCCGAAAGAGGCTCCCCCTGACTTCCGGTAGACAGAATAAGAATTTGGTCTTCCGGGTAGTCGTCGATTTTCTCCACTGGAACCAGGAGCTTCTCCGGAATCCGCAGATAGCCCAGTTCCGAAGCGATGCTTATATTCCTGATCATACTCAGTCCGGTAATGGCCACCCTTCTACCGTTGCCATGAGCCACCTCCATAATCTGCTGAATTCTATGGATGTGAGAAGCAAAGGAGGCGGCAATGACCCTCCTCCTGGCCTGTGCTACTATCTGGTTAAGAACTGTCCCCACGGACCGTTCAGTCCTGGTAAAACCCTCATCCTCAGAGTTAGTGCTGTCCGATAGCAGGGCCAGTACCCCCCTATCTCCAACAGATGCAAATTTGGAGAAGTCGGTAGTGACCCCATCCACAGGAGTCTGGTCGAACTTGAAATCTCCAGAGTGGACTATAACTCCTACCGGGGTATGAATAGCCAGTGCTACCCCATCCGGGATACTATGACAGACCCGCATAAATTCTAATTTGAAAGGTCCGATCTCCAGGTCGAAGCGGGGGTCTATCTCGTTAAGTTCCAGCTCGTCTAAAGGAAGATATTCGGCCAGCTTACCTTTGGCCAGGCCGATGGTCAACCTGGTCCCGTAAAGAGGAACGTTAAGGTCCCGAAGCAGAAAAGGCAGACAGCCCACGTGGTCTTCATGCCCATGGGTGAGAATTATAGCTCTGAGCTTATCCCTGTTCTCCCTCAGGTAGGAGTAATCCGGCAGAACCAGATCCACCCCTGGCAACTGTTCTTCTGGAAACTTGAGGCCGGCGTCGATCACAATGATGTCATTGCCGTACTCAATAACCGTCATGTTCTTTCCGATTTCTCCTAAACCGCCCAGAGGTATTATCTTTAAGCTTTCATTGCTTATCATTACTACCCGTCCCAAATTCGGTCAACCAAACTTTGGCCGAAAGCACAGGGCCAAAAAGGGGCTGCATCCGGTCCATTTTATTTCTAAAGAGGCTGTCTAAAAACTCCAATTTCAAAAACTCATCTCCCACTTCGCCCCTAAAAAGGAGCTAATTTCGCATAAAACTTCCCACATTGACCTCAAAATCAGATCTCATGTAGGAGTAATTCCCCACCTTGGGCAAAATGCCCTTAGTTTTTGGACACCCTCTAAACCAGGGCCAGTTCCGCCAGAGTTTGTCTCAAAACTTCTTTCTCTTTCTCCGTCGCCTCCACCAGAGGGGGTCTGGGTGGGCCCACATCCAGACCGGCCATCTTCATAGCTGCCTTGACTGGTATGGGGTTGGTGGTCAGAAAGAGATTGTTAAAGATAGACATCAGCCTGAAATGAATATCTCTGGCTTTGAGAAGATCATTATCAGCAAAAGCCTGGATCATCTCCTTGATTTCCTTTCCCACCAGAGGAGAAGCCACACTGACTACCCCTACGCCGCCCAGAGCCAGAATGGGAAGGGTGTCAATGTCATTTCCGCTGTAAACCAGGAAATCCTCCGGTGTCTCTTTGACTATCCGTCCAATCTGGTTGAAATCAGAACTGGCCTCCTTGATAGCCACGATATTTGGTACCTCGGCCAGTCTGATCACGGTGTCCGCATCGATGTTCCGGGCAGTCCGGGAGGGCACATTGTAAAGAATGATGGGAAGAGAGGTCTCCTCGGCTACAGCTTTGAAATGCTGGTAAAGTCCTTGTTGGGGTGGTTTGTTGTAATAGGGTGTGACCAGCATGATCCCATCCACTCCCGTCTTTTCGGCTTCTTTGGACAGGGCAATGCTATCTCGGGTGGAATTGGATCCGGTGCCGGCTATAACCACCAGCTTATCCCCTGCCTCTTCCTTAACTACTTGAAACAATTCTAGCTTTTCCTCTTTGCTTAAAGTGGGCGACTCGCCAGTAGTGCCAGCGACCACAACTCCGTCTGAGTCATTTTCTATCAGCCATCTAACCAGTTTTCTGGTGGTTTTCCAATCTACTTCTAAATTCTGGTCAAAGGGGGTAACCATAGCCGTTATCAATCTGCCCCAATCTTTCATTTGTCTCTCCTTCCCTCTCCTGGGTCTAAATCTTCCCTATCCTATATCTAAAAGCTTGTCCAGACCATAGGTAAATCCCCGCCGGTTCTGAATGGATCTGACGGCCCTAAAAAGGCCAGGCAGGTAACATCCTCTGTCTGTGGAGTCATGTCTGATAATCAAAGTCTGCCCTTTGGTTCCAAAGATCACTTCCTGATGTGCCACCAGGCCCGGCAGTCGGATACTGTGGATATGAACATTGTGGTATAAGCCACCCCGGGAGCAGGTGACCTTTTCCACTTCATGTTGAGCGGTCCTCCCCTCCCTTTCCCTGATCCCTTGCAGAAGTTCCGCCGTGTGCAGGGCTGTCCCGGAGGGAGAATCAGCCTTCTGATCATGATGCAGCTCGATGATCTCGCAGTCCTCAAAATATCTGGAGGCCAGTTGGCTCAATTTCATCATGAGAACTGCACCTATGGCCATGTTGGGGGCAATGAAAATATTGCTCTGGGAGGACAGGCTAAGCTCCTGGTATCTTCTTAGTTGATCCTGGCTGAGGCCGGTAGTTCCAACAATCACATGAACTCCTCTCTCCACTGCCCAGGCCACGCTCTTGTCCACAGCAGAATGATGACTGAAATCTATCAGGACTTGAGGAGTCATATTAATAAGCTTATCCAGGCTGTCCACTATTTCCACCCCCGTTAGCCCGAATCCGACCAACTCTCCTATGTCCCGACCTACCTCTTGGAGGCTAACCGCCCCTACCAATTCCATGTCTTTCTCATCCAGAATCCCCCGACATATGGTTCGGCCCATTTTGCCACTTGCACCAACTACTACAATCTTTATCATCCCACCACCTCCTGCCAGATTTACAGTAATCGGCCAGAAAGCCCCCGGTTTTAACCGTGGGGATGAATGGCCTCTTGCTTTTCAGTTTCTAATGTACTATAATACTACTTTGAGATTGGGGCCACAATCTCTCGGTATCCAACCCGTAGAAGCCCCGGCCTTCAGGCCTGGGGAGTGGTCACAAGCTTCTAAGGGGTAGCTCATGGACTGACGGAACCTGTGAGGCCAGAAGTATCATTGAAAGGGACCCAGGCTTGCTGAATCCTGCCAGGGCCCTATTACGGTCAGGACTGTCTCTTTCCGACCGAAGGTTTCCTCAAAGACAGACTGCATATCTTCCCTGGTTACCCCATCAATTTTTAGGAGAACTTCGTTTAGACTGAGAATCTCATCTCTGTCCAGGAGGGACTTACCAATTCTGGCCATCCGGGAACTGGTCTCCTCCAGACCCAGGACCACATTCCCCTTAATATGCTCCTTGGAACGAATTACCTCTTCCCTTCTGAACCCTCTGTGTCTGATCTTTTTGGTCTCTTCGTCGATCAAAGCCAGAACCTTTTCCACGTTCTCCGGCCTGGTACCGGCATAGATGTAAACGGCGCCTGTCTCTGCAAAGAGGGTGTAAATAGAGGAAATGGAGTATACCAGCCCCCTTTTTTCTCTGATTTCCTGAAACAGCCGGGAACTCATACTACCACCCAATATGTTAGCCATAACACCCAGGGCATACCTCTTCGGGCTGAACTTGGAAAAACAAGCCGTCCCATAACATAGGTTGACCTGCTCTGTCTCTTTGTAAACCACCTTTTGGGCTTCTTTAATCTGAGGTTCTACAGCAGTCCGCTTTCGGTCAGAACCTGCGGGGAGATGAAAGTATTTTTCCACTGCTTCTACCAGTTGAGTATGTTTCACGTTTCCGGCAGCGGCGAAAACCATATGGCCAGGAATGAACATAGTCTTGTAATATTCCAGAACGTCCTCTCGGCCTATTCCCTCCACCGAATCAATAGTCCCCACCACCGGGCTGCCCAGAGGATGTCCGTCGAACAGAGTCCCCACAAACAAGTCGTGGACCTGTTCTGCAGGAGTATCTTCGTGCATTTTGATTTCTTCTCTGATGACGTTCTTTTCTGACAGGATGTCCCGTTTGGAGAACCTGGAGTTAAGGATCATATCAAACAGGATCTCTGTGGCACGGTCAAGATAGTCATCCAGAAAATTGATGTAAAAGCAGCAATTTTCTTTTCCGGTGAAGGCATTGACTTCGGCTCCAAAAGAGTCGAATTCGTAGGCTATCCTTTTGGCTGACCTGGTCTTGGTCCCTTTGAAGACCAGATGCTCGATAAAGTGGGTGATACCTTTCTTGTCTTTCTCATCTCGGGAGCCAGCCTCAACCCAGAGTCCAGCAGAAACTGATCTGACATAGGGGATATATTCACTAATTATGCGCAAACCGTTAGGGAGTTCGGTGTAGTCGAACTTTTGAATCAGATTGTGTCTAATCACTTCATATGCTAACCTTTTCTTCCGGCGGATTTATCTGTAGAGCAGCCAGGCTAATTCTATTCCTGGGATCAATATCTATGACCTTAACCAGTATTTTGTCTCCCACCCGCACTACGTCTTCTACCCTCTCGACCCGTTCTTTGGAGAGTCGGGAGATATGCACCAGACCGTCCCGCCCCGGCTGCAGCTCTACAAAAGCCCCGAAGGGGGTTACATTGACCACCGTCCCCAGAAAGGTCTGACCAACCTCTATCTCCCTGGTTAGATTTTCTATTTTTCTTCTGGCCTTTTCGGCGGATACTCTATCAGGCGAAGTGATGAACACTCGCCCATCGTCCTCAATATCGATCTTGACCCCGGTCTCTTCTATGATCTTTTTGATCACCTTCCCTCCTGGTCCAATGACCTCTCCTATTTTATCCTGGGGAATGGTCATGATTATGATCCTCGGCGCATAAGGAGAAAGTTCATCCCGGGATTTGGAGATAGTCTGGAGCATTTTGTCCAGGATGTAGAGTCTCCCCTGTCTGGCTCGCTCCAGGGCCTTTTTCAGGATCTCCAGAGTCACACCGCTGATTTTGATATCCATTTGAAGGGCCGTAATCCCCTTTGCTGTTCCCGCTACCTTGAAATCCATGTCACCACAAGCATCCTCTATACCCTGAATGTCGGAGAGGACGGCCACTTTCTCTTCCTCCTTGACCAGGCCCATGGCAATGCCTGCCACAGGCGCCTTAATCCTCACTCCAGCATCCATGAGGGCCAGGGTACTGGCACAGACACTGGCCATAGAAGTTGACCCATTGGATTCCAGGACTTCAGAGACCAGGCGAAGGGTATAGGGAAATTCATCCTCCAGGGGAATCACCGGCAAGAGGGCTTTTTCGGCCAGAGCGCCGTGACCGATTTCCCTTCTCCTGGGCCCGCGCAGAAATCCCACTTCACCCACGGAGAAAGGTGGAAAGTTATACTGGTGCAGAAATCTCTTGGATTCTTCAATACCCAGTCCATCCAACATTTGTTCTTCTCCGGTGGCTCCCAGAGTCAATACGGTCAGAACCTGGGTCTGTCCTCGGGTGAAAAGGCCCGAACCATGAGTCCGGGGGAAAAGTCCTACTTCGCAGGATATCTCCCTAATCTCCTCCGGCTTGCGACCATCAACCCTGATTCCTTCCTCCACTAACATCTTCCTTACCAGCTTCCTTTCCAGTTGGTGCAGAGCTTCTTTGAGCTGCTTCGGATTCCATACCCCCTCCCTATTCAGCTCCTCGGTAATCTTCTCTTTGAGTTCATCCAGAGCTTCTTCCCGCTGGATTTTCTCTCGGATCCTTAGAGCTTTTTCCATCTCCAGGCTAGCCAGCTCTTTCACCATGTCCAGTAGCCCCTTCTCCACCTGAAAAAGCTCCACTACTCTCTTCGGCTTTCCTGCCTTCTCTCTGAGCAATTCCTGAATTTCGATCATCTTCCTGATGGGTTCCTGGGCCATCTCCAGAGATTTGAGAGTATCTTCTTCGCTGATCTCTTTGGCTCCAGCTTCCACCATCACCATAGCTTCTCTGGTCCCAGCCACCACCATATCCAGTTCGCTCTGCATAATTTCCTGAAAAGTGGGGTTGATCAGCCACTCATCGCCTCTTTTGCCGATCCTCACAGCTCCTATTGGTCCCCCGAAGGGTATGTCAGAAATAGTCAATGCGGCAGAAGCTCCTATGATGGCCAGAACGTCGTGAGGATTCGCCTGATCCACCGATAAGGTTGTAGCAATTACCTGCACTTCGTTTCTGAAACCTTGGAGAAACAGGGGACGAAGGGGTCTATCAATTAACCTGGCCGTTAGAATGGATTCTTCACTGGGTCTTCCCTCCCTCTTGAAAAAACCGCCGGGAATCTTTCCCGCTGCATACATCCTTTCTTCCAGGTCAACAGTAAGAGGGAAAAAGTCCAGCTCTTCCTTCACTTCCCTGGCAGACACCGCGGTTACCAGGACATTAGTTCCATTGCAGCTAACCAAAACAGATCCGTCAGCCTGCCTGCCCAGCTTGCCTGTTTCCAGGTATATTGTTTTTCCAGCAATTTCTACGCTTAATCTTTCCACCAAAACGACATCCTCCCTGTTTTCTCCATGTTGTTTAAATAACCCTACAACGTCATTTACCTGAATACCTACAATATGTTGTGGTTCAACTAAAGAAATTGCCCTACATATTGAACCAAGATTCTTAAGTATCGCTGTAGGGATAAGCTATTTTCTCAGTCCAAGCTTGCTGATTATGGTTCTGTATCTGCCCATATCTTTGTTTCTCAAATAATCGAGAAGCCTCTTTCTCTGGCCGACCATTTTTAAAAGCCCACGTCGGGAATGATGATCCTTGCGGTGAAGCTTCAGGTGATCAGTCAACTGGTTGATGCGATGAGTGAGCAGGGCTATTTGCACTTCTGGTGAGCCTGTATCTCCTTCATGAATCTTATATTCACCTATTATTGAGCTCTTTTTTTCCTTTAATAGCGGCACCCCGTTATCACCTCCGTCCGCATAATCCTTTTACTAAGAAAGGTTTGCTCAAGACCACATCCTGGTAAAGGTACAGTTTCATATACTAGCACATTTCAGTATATCCAGGATAGTCCTTCTATCTTTTTCTAACTGCTCCCTCAGCTTTTCTGTATTTTCAAACTTCATCTCATTTCTTATCCTCCTAAGGAACAGAATTTCCGCCTGCCGTCCATAGAGATTTTCTCTCTGCTCTGGAAGATCCAAAAGATGGGCTTCGATCATCCGCTCTGTCTCATCAAAAGTAGGCTTGGCGCCTACATAGATCATGGCCTTCTGGCGGTGGGAATCATATCGAGCGTACCCAGCGTAGACTCCGTTCTTGGGAAGCTGCTGTTCTTTAAGGTTACGCAGGTTAATGGTGGGAAAGCCCAGATTTTTCCCTCTCTTTGATCCTGGCTCAACTATTCCCCTTGCTGATGGTAGTCGACCAAGGAAGAGAGCTGCTCTTTCTACATCTCCCTCCTGGAGGAACTTTCTGATGTTGGAGCTGCTAACCTCCATTCCTCCTATTCTGAGTTTGGAAACTATATGAATATCCACTCCCCGGTGCTGGAAAAAATGGCGCAATAACTCCTGGTCTCCCCGGGTATCTTTCCCAAATCTAAAATCATCTCCCACCACTATTGCTCTAGCCTTCACCTTCTCCTGGAGGATGTCCCGACAGAACTTCTCAGCGGGCATGTTAGCAAAATCCGGGTCAAAGTTGATAAAGGTGATGATATCAACTCCCGCGGCCGAAAGGAGCTCTATTTTGTGCTCGAAGGTAGTCAGAAGTAGCACTTCATTATTTTCTCGGACCAGACTCTTGGGATGGATGTCGAAGGTGACAACCAGGGAAGGAAGTCCCAAAAGACGTGCTACATCCCTGCTCCTGTCAATAACCGTGCGGTGGCCCAGATGAACGCCATCAAAGAAGCCAATGGTGGCCACCCTCCCCTGTCTCAGATCTATATTTTTTTGCAATAAGGGCAGGGGCAAGACTGCGGTAATATAGCATCACCTCCTGCCGGGAACCAGGGACATATTCCCCTTTCTCAAAAATTTGGGCTACCTATAACATTATATATGGCCTGGCCAGAATTATATCACCTCTCCTGCCTTGTTCCCCTTCCATATCTTGCTCAGCCCGGTAGATAGCAACAATTTCTCCCTTTCCATCTTCTACCCTGAAGTGCTCCCCTCGACCTATGCTCTGGTCTTGAAAGTAGTCCATGGCACCTGTCAGTGGAGCGCCATTTCTGATCCTGTTGTCCGAACCACCCCGCACCACTACAGCTTTCAAGTCTTTGAGAAACTCACCGGGCGGCATGACCATATTTCCAAGGGAACCTTCATGGTAGGCCTGGTGGATCTCCGGTAAAGAGTGAGCCATAGAAAGATCAAAATTTCCCGAAGCCAGTCTCCTGAGCTCCTTAAGAGTAGCTCCACAGCCCAGCTCTTCTCCTATATCTCGGGCCAAAGAACGGATATAGGTACCTTTGGAGCACCTCACCTTTATGACCAGCTCTCTGCCATCCAGGATGTCCACCAGTTCCAGGCTGTGGATGCGAAGTTTACGGAGAGGTGGGCTGATTTTCTTCCCCTCTCGGGCGTATTGGTAGAGCTTCTTGCCCCCTCTCTTGATGGCCGAGTAGAGGGGGGGGATTTGCTCGATATCCCCGGTAAAGCTCTCCACCACCTTTTTTGCTTCCCGCGGAGAAACTGATACCTCTTTTTCATCCACCCTTCGGCCGCTAATGTCATCCGTATCGGTGCTAACACCCAGCAGGATACGAGCCAGGTATTCCTTATCCTGAGAGGATAAAAAGGAGGATAGTTTGGTGGCTTTCCCGATACATATGGGAAGGACTCCTGTAGCCAGCGGGTCCAGGGTTCCGATAAAGCCGACCTTCTTTTGGGGGGTATATTTCCTTATCTTCAGAACAACATCATGGGAGGTCAAGCCGCCGGGCTTATCTACTATCAGAATGCCATCAGGTAGGTCACTGTGACTCATCTCGCTTTGACTTTAGCTGCCTCTGAATCTCCTGCTGCAGCCTCATCAGACAGGCGGCCATTTCTCCGTGCCATTCAAAACCGGCAGCCATGGGATGTCCACCCCCTCCAAAGGAAAGGGCTATTTTTGATACATCCTGATCTCCTGTGGACCTGAGGCTGACCCTATATCCTTTCTCATATTCTTTAAAGACAGCAGCTACCGTGACTCCCCGGACTGATCTCAGAAAGTCAATCACCCGCTCTGAGGCGGAGAAGGAAAGAGCATGATCCTGCAGGTCTTGAAGCTTAACGTAGCTATGTATTAACCCGGTATCCCTATGGAAGTGAGCTCTTTGAAGAGCTCTGGCGTAGAGATCAAGAACACCGGGAGGTTGATTTTCATAAACGTTTCTGAAAACGTAATTGGGATTGACACCCAGGCCGATAAGGTGGGAAGCCATGTGGTGAGACCTTTGAGTGGTATTAGCATATTGGAATCTGCCGGTGTCAAAGACAAGGCCGGTATAAAGGCAGAGGGCCATATCGTAATCAATTTCTACCTTCTCCCAAAAAAGATAAAAAAGCATCTCAGTAGTGGAAGAGGCCCCGGGATCAACCATATTGAGGTGGCCGAACTGGCTGTTATGGTGGTGGTGATCAACATTGATGATATATTCAAACTCTTCCATCTCCTGAGTACATGGGGCTATTCGAGCCAGATCGGAGCTGTCCAGGACAATGAGAACTCTTGCCCTGACTTCCGGTAATACCCTTTCTGTCAGCACCTGGGCCTGGGGAAGAAATTGATATTGATAGGGAACAGTAGAGTCAATGTGTACCTGGACTTTCTTACCCAGATTTTTGAGGAGCTTGTAGGTAGCCAGAGAGGATCCTATGCCATCTCCGTCCGGAAAAACATGAGTTACGACTTGAAACCGATCCTCCTCTTTCAATATCTTCAGAACCTCTTCCCCAATTTCGGTTAGACTCTGATTCATTATTCTCTGTCGATCTCCTTTAAGAGACTGGCTATCCTCAGGCCTTTGTCGATAGAGCGATCCAGGTTAAACTCGAGAGCCGGCGAGCACTTAAGCTTTAACCTCTGGTCCAGCTCTCCTCGAAGGAAGCCAAGGGCGCTTTTCAAGCCGGCCATAGTCTTCTCCTTTTCTTCATCATCTCCCATAATGGTGATGAAGATAACGGCCCTTCTCAGGTCAGGAGAAAGGTCCACATCAGTTATAGTAACAAAACCAATGCGGGGATCTTTTATTTTCTGATGAAGCAACTGGCTGAGTTCCTCTTTGATGGTTTCCTCTAATCTTTGCACTCTTATACTCTTGACCCTGACCATTTTTATCCCTCCATGCAGTTTCACAGAGAGAAGAAATTAACTTCAAATTTGAGCAAGACCACATCATCTTTAGAGAGGATCTTGTTCTTGATTCTCTGGATGGACTGATTGGCCGAAGAGCTATCCGGAGATACACAGGCAATACCCAGCCTGGACCGCTGCCATAAATCCTTATAATCCACTTCCGATATGGAGGCACAGCCCTTATTCCCGATGCGATCAATCAGGCTCTTTATGATCATCCTCTTGTCTTTGAGGCTTTTGGAATAGGGCAGCAGTATCTCCACATCAGCTACTACTGCTACCATAGTAGATCTTATCTTGCTTTGGTCTCCCTAGTATAGAACTCCAGAATATCTCCTTTATTTATCTCCTGGAAGTTTTCGATCATGATGCCGCATTCAAAGCCAGCGCTCACAGATCTGACGTCCTCCTTAAACCTCCGCACGGAAGAGACCTTTCCGTCATGGACGATGACACCATCTCTTATTGCTCGGACGTTCTGATTGCGGCGCACCTCGCCCTCCACAACATAACAACCAGCCACTACGCCTACTTTGGGAATACGAAAGATCTCCCTCACTTCGGCAGAACCTTTATCCACCTCTTCATATTCCGGCTCCAGAAGACCTCTCATGGCTGAGGAGATGTCCTCGATGGCCTTGTAGATAACCCGATACAACCTGATATCTACCCCCTCTTGCTCTGCCATCTTCTTTGCTGCGCTACTGGGTCTGACGTTGAAGCCTATGATGATAGCATCCGAAGCAGAGGCCAGCATGACATCGCTCTCGGAAATAGCCCCCACCCCGCTATGGATGATCCGCATCTTTACGCCTTCCTCTTCTGGCTTCTCTAAAGCCTCCCTCAGGGCTTCGATAGATCCGTGAACATCACCTTTAATGATCACTCTTAGCTCGACGATCTTATCTTCCTCTATTCGCCTGGCCAGATCATCCAGGGTCAGGCGTCGGACCGGGCCTGCTATCCTGGCTCTTTGCCTGGCTATTCTCTCAGCAGTGATCTGGTGGGCTGTCTTTTCCTCATCCACCACCAGGAACTCCTCACCAGCGCTGGGGACAGCAGACAGACCCACTACCTCTACCGGTTGGGACGGAGTAGCCTGTTTGACTCTCTTGCCCCGGTCATTAAACAGGGCTCTGGCCCGGCCGTGGACATCTCCGGCAACGATGATGTCCCCCGTCTTCAGAGTTCCCTTTTTGATCAGAACTGTGGCCACCGGACCACGTCCTTTATCCAGCCTGGACTCGATTACCACTCCGTTTCCCCGAGTATGAGGGTTAGCTTTTAACTCCTGCATATCAGCCACCAGCAGGATCATCTCCAGAAGGTCGTCCAGATTGGTCTTATTCTTGGCTGAGATCTCCACAAAGATGGTCTCACCACCCCACTCTTCCGGCACCAGACCCAGCTCAGACAATTCTTTTCTGACCTTTTCTGGGTTGGCGTTGGGAAGATCAATCTTATTAATGGCTACCAGCATAGGGACATTGGCTGCTCTGGCGTGGTTAATTGCTTCCACAGTCTGAGGTTTCACCCCATCATCAGCAGCTACCACTATCACGGCGATATCAGTGACCATGGCTCCTCTGGCTCTCATGGAGGTGAAGGCTTCATGGCCTGGAGTATCGATAAAGGTTATTTTCCTGTCCCGATAGCTTATCTGATAGGCTCCTATATGTTGAGTGATTCCCCCGGCCTCCGTTTTCACTACATCGGTATGTCTGATAGCATCCAGTAAGGTAGTCTTGCCGTGATCCACATGGCCCATGACAGTAACTACAGGAGGGCGACTTTCCAGAAGTTCCGGAGTACCCCCCTCACCTTCTTCCAGCAGGGACTCTTCCACCGTTTTTACTTCCACTTCCAGACCTAACTCTTCAGCCAGGAGGGCTAACATTTCTTCGCTCAAAGGAGCATTGATGGCGAGCATTTCTCCGTACCCCAACAAAATTTTGATGAGGGTAGAGGGAGGCTTTTTGATCAGATCCGCAAATTCCTTGAGGCTGATTCCGGGTGACACCTGAACGGGCTTTTTTCTCCCTGTTTCTGCCAGAGTCACCTCAGAGGTTCTGGACTGAGCCTTCTCTTGGGACCTGGGGATAGTAGCTTTCTCCTGTGCTTTTGGTTTCACTTTGCGGCAGATCTCCTCGGCCACTTTGGAATCCAGGCTGGACATGTGGCTGCGAACGGATATCCCCATCTCCTCCAGCAGGGAAATGAGTTTTTGGGAGGTAATATTCAGTTTTTTAGCCAATTCAAAGATCCTTACGTTGTCCATCGGCTCCAAAACTCTAGTTTACTAAGTCCTACCTGATTTAACCTGTCTTTTGCTTCACTCAAGTCGCTACACCGGCCAGACCTACGCCTCCGTGCGTACCCGCTCTAATTTCGCGATTACCAAAGATAAGTTAGATATTGTCTTTTTCCAGAGTGGTCTGGGATATGGCTTCGTAAAGAGCCCTTCTCATTTCCTCCAGTTCTGTCCTGGATACAGGCATCGCCAGAGCTCTGGCCAGGGCCCCTCTACTGATGGCAGCATCAATACATTCTTTAGCCGGACACACATAAGTCCCGCGACCAGACTTCTTGCCTGATGGGTCGTACTCCACAGACCCTACTGTGGTCCTTACCACCCGCAACATCTCCTTCTTATTCTTAACCTCCCGGCAACCAACACAACTCCTTTGAGGCTGCCTTTTTTGTTTGCCGGCCATCGTCTTTATCCCTGAGCTTGCTTTTGATGGGAGGGAATACCACAGTAGTTTGATCCCCCCACAGCTCTGTTCTGACATCTCTGGCCATCTCTTTTTATGGCCTAGCAGTAAGGTCCTCCCTCCTCAGCCAGAGATTTTAGCCTCTCCTCTTCCTCGGCCCTGAACTGGCTCTCGCTCTTAATGTCTATCCTCCAGCCAGTAAGTCTGGCCGCCAGTCTGACATTCTGTCCTTCTTTACCAATAGCCAGAGACAGTTGATCATCGGGGACGATGACCAGAGCCGTACGCTCTTCCTGATGGATAATGACCTTCTTGGCCTTGGCCGGACTCATGGCATTTTTTACAAACTCCGCTGGGTCCTCACTCCAGGCCAGAATATCGATCTTTTCATTATTCAGCTCGCTGACTACCATCCTGACCCGAGAGCCCCTGGGTCCTACACAGGCTCCTACTGGATCTACATCGGGGTCCCGGGAGGCTACCGCCATCTTGGTGCGGTGCCCCGGTTCCCTGGCTATTTCTTTTATTTCTATTATGCCATCATACACCTCTGGAACTTCCAGTTCAAAAAGTCTTTTGACCAGCCCGGGGTGAGTTCGGGAGATGATGACACTGGGTCCCCTGGTCGACCGCCTCACGTCAGCAATATAGCACTTCAATCTGCGGCCATGACCGTAGACTTCTCCTGGAACCTGTTCATTGGGGGGGCAGGAGAGCCTCCACCTTACCCAGATCTACCAGAGTGAATCTCTGGTCGTTCTGCTGTACTATTCCGGTCACCAGATCTCCTACCCGATTATGGTATTCTTCATACATGAGATCGCGCTCTACTTCCAAAATTCTTTGCTTTATGACCTGCTTGGCTGTCTGGGCGGCAATTCGACCAAAGTTCTCCGGAGTCACCTCTACATCCAATTTCTCCTCGCCATCCGTTATTGTTTTGACTACCTTTATCTCTCCGGTCTTGGTGTCAATTTCGATCCTGGAGTCATGGGCAGGCCCGTACTTCTTTTTATAAGCGGACAACAAGGCTGTCTTCAAGGCATCGATCACCAGATCGGTCTTTACTCCCTTTTCTCGCTCTATTTGTTTTAAAGCATCCAGAAACTCTGCTTTCATGACTGGACTCCTTTTTAAATCTCGAGTTGAAGATTAGCTCTCTTTATCTGATCGTATTCAAAGATGAGCTCCTCACCCCGATCCGTAAGGAGGGTAATCTGACCATCACCAACTTCTACCACTCGGCCTGAAACATCCTTAATCTTCCCATCCTGATCTGCTATTATCCTTACTTTCTTACCTGTACTTTTCCTGAAATCCTCCTGACTGCGCAAGGCTCTTTCCGCTCCCGGAGATGAGACTTCCAAAATATAGGATCGGCGAATGAGATCTGCTCGATCCAGAAGGGGATCCAGCTCCTGGCTTACTCGCGCACAGTCCTCCAGGGTAACTCCTCCTTCCCGGTCGATGAAGACAGTCAGGGTTAGGCCCGAGGGGCGGCTATTCAGGCTCAGGTCATAAAGTTCATACCCTATGGCCGCCACCTTTTCCCTGATCAGCTTCTCCAGCTTGTCTCTTATCTCCTGGATGTTCACCGTTAAAGCTTACCATTAAAAGCTTGCTGCAAGTTTTAACAAAAAGAGTGGGCTCTTGCCCACTCTTAAAAGAGTATAACTTAAACAAAACCCATTATAACATAGAGCAATGGGGTGATGCAACGAGTACTGTCAAAGAACCTGGTGATGTCAGCATCCACCACCCACTCTAAACCCTGATCCCGATAATCCAGAATCTCCTCAGCCACCTGCTGAACCGATTTGCCCCGGCGATAGCCAAAGCTCTGCGGAAGGAAGTCCTCTTCAAAAATGGGCTCAAGGACGTTAAGAAAAGCCCTCTGCACCAGACGATCTTCAATGGTAAAGATGCCTAGCTGCCGTGTACCGCCGCTTTCTTTGGGAATCTGCACACCCCTTGCTGGAAGAGGAATGTACCAGTCCCGTAGGAGAAGCTTCTGAATGCGGACCAGGTTCTCCTCGAGATCACGGGCGAACATGCGCAGATTAACCCTGTCCAGGCCAGGACTATCTTTGGCCTCTTTCACCTTCAGCCAGGCCAGACGCAGGTTGTGCGTGCTGGCTATCTTCGGCATAAGGCAAGATTCGCCGGCCTTGCTGATCTGAGATGCCATGGCCACTCCGCAGCAATAGTCTTTGCCCTACCCCCCAAAGCGGGTGCTCTACTTCCTGCATTCTTGCAAAAACTCTACCCATCCGCCCATCCCTCTAACAACCGGTCAACAAGCCGCTCAGAGTTTTCGACTGCCTTTGGGTTTTTTTCAATCCTCTTAGGTATCGGTCTCCTTTCTCACCTAGCGCAGAACTAATCTAGGAAAGGTGTGCTCTGCAATCAGATTCTCCGCCACAAAATCATAGAGATCAGCGAGCCGTCGCAAGAAGCCTAGAGCAAAACGCCGAAAGCGGTTAAAATCTTTCCGGTCTGCCCGATTTGTGGCATGCACCAGAATAAGATGATTGCGAAATTTGACCATATTGCTAAGAGCCTCCAAATCGCTGAAATCCTTTCCCTGCCAAAGAGCATCATTGAGGCAATAGAGGAGAAGATGGCCCTGTACCAGCCCTACAGCTTCAGGAAGCCTGGAAAGGGCTGATCCATAAAGCTGAGTTCCTAGTTCCATGAATTTCTGCTGGCTGTCTTGGGGAACCTTAGACCAGGAGAGCTTGGAAGAGTCGAGACCTTCGGCCACGTTAGCTAAGCGGTGCTGGCCAACAAGCTCGATGGTTCGATAAAGTCGAATAAGAGCATCGTCATACTTGCCCTGATCTGCTCGCCGTAGGGCATTGGCGTAAATATCAGCCAGAAAATGCAAGGAGAGCTCTGAATCCTGAAGGAGCGAGAAGAAGTCCAGTTCCCCGTCTCGGTTGCGGTGACAAGATTCTCGGGCCAAGATGTGCAACGCTCCCAGGTTCTTTTCAAAAATAGGGAAGTCTATGATGTCTACATCGAACTTTGCCAGGCGATTAGCAGCCTTGTCAAGTGGTACAACGGCCTCCGTAAACCTGAAGAGATCCCAGAGGCGATAGCCTTCCGCTAGAAGGCGGTACATCTCTACCTTGCGGCTGGGTATGATGGCTTCACGGCCGGCAAGTTCTTTGTAGAGCTGCTCAAGCATGGAGTGAGCCGCATCGTAGAGCCCGGCATTAAAAAGTTCAAGGGCTCGATCGGAGCGCAAATCTCCCAAAGCAAGAAGGGGGTTGGGAAGAATGACCAGATATTCTGTTCCAGGCTTAGGGGCTCGAATATCTTCAAGATACTCTTCGCTGTCCACGTACAGGAGATCCAGACCGAGAAAGTAGGCGGCCACCGCAGCGGCACTGACCATGGATTTCTTGCCTCCGGTGTTATCTACACCTATTGGACCATTGCATCCTCTGCCCCACTCCTCCCACTTATTGCGGATCTTTTGGTAAATGTCGAGGACTCGGGCTTCCTCCACCAGCTCACGATCGTAGATAACTTCCCCCCTGGCTAAATAGTCTACCCCAGAGATTATGTCGCAAAGAAAGTGCTCACTTTTCTTAGTATAAAGGAAAAAGACCTTCTGGGGATGTACAGCAGAAAGGGTCAAAATAAGGGGTTCTGGAGAAGTCCCTACAGTAAGCATGATGCCATAGTATTTAGACCACAAGGCCTCCCCTGTTTTTGTTTTGATCCTTTTCTGGACCAGAGGAAAAATTTGGCTTTTGTAGAGCTCTCCTGCTTCTTGGAAACGACCGCTCCGGCGAAGGGCAACCCACTTGTCCACGTGGGCCTCCAGGCCGTCCATATCTGTTACCTCTTTAGTCTCACCCATTTTCCCACACCTCTCTTTCGTGAGGAATAAGGCTCCGCTGGGGCATAGGAGTCATTTCTCTTCTACCACCCTTACTTCATCCAGGGAAAGCCTTCTTTCACAGTCTGAGTAGATTTGTTATAGCGATATTCACCATCCTTGCAAAAACTTTCAAATAATTAACGCCGCCATCGAGAAGGAGGACCTAAAACAATTAAATAAAAAGCAAAAAATAAAACAGCAAGTATAACCACAATACCAAAAGATGATGTAAGAGGTAGCCCGGCTTCGTAGCCAAGGAATATAAGGAGGCTGTCTAAAAACTCCAATTTCAAAAACTCATCTCCCACTTCGCCCCTAAAA
>NZ_BLRZ01000029.1 GCF_013281975.1 Candidatus Hakubella thermalkaliphila
CCGATCCAGAGCCACATTGATCTCGTCCAGAACTACCAGGTCATACTCCCCTTCCCTAATTACCTTCCTGGCAAACTGAAGAGCTTCCCGGACCGACTCTCCGATATCCATGTCTGGCAAGAGGGAGCCACTCTCGTCCAGAGCGGTAGGATACTGGCCAAAACGGGCGAATTTCAAGTAAGGGGAAAGCATCTCGGCCGCTTTTACCTCTCCAGTCTCGTACCTGTCCTGTTTGATAAACTGGATAAACATTACCTTATAGCCCCTACCGACAGCCCTGAGAGCCAGACCCAGAGCAGCCGTAGTCTTACCCTTACCTGACCCGGTGTAGACCTGAATTAGACCTTTTCTTTGATCCATTATTACTCCTTAAAAATATGGGAAGAGTTCTCCGGTTCTCTTTAGACACATGCCGTAATACTATCTGCGCGCTGTCAACCTCATAGGCATGCTTAGATCAAGAAACCCAATCCACTTTCGCAATTGAGCCCAACACCTTGATTCTTTCAGACCATGTCACCTGGGCTTAAGGGATGTAAGCCCATAGAGCAGACCCATACGCACACTTTGACGCACTACCTCAGCCCAGCGGTCATAACTCTCTTCTTTATCCCGGCTCCAGGAGAGCTGACTTTGAGCCCATGCTACAGAAAAGGGCTCGGAGCGTAGGCCTTTTCTTTCTCTAAGAAATTGAATAAGCGCCCGCCTTAAAGCATCGTTGTCGAAGATACCATGGACATAAGTGCCCCATACCAGACCATTCTGGTTTACGGCTCCATCCTCTAACTCCCTCTCTTCTCCTTTTCTCTTTATCTTAAATAGAGGAGACGCACCAGGTCCTCGCCGGGTGGTTCCCATGTGGATCTCATACCCTTCCAGGGGCACTTTTCTGTCCCCACTCAGGTATCCCGGTTCTTCCATCATCTTTGGCAAATCCACCATTTTTTGTAAGAGTGGAGGCCAGCCGCCTATGATCTGAAAGGTGACCTGAGATGTGGTCTTCTCAGCAGAGAAAACAGTCTCCACATCCAGAAGGCCCAGCCCCTCCATTTCCTCTTGATTGGACTCGGCATGGTGGGGATCCCTTATTTTCCGACCCAACATCTGATAGCCACCACAGATCCCAATCACAGGCATAGCTTTTTCTGCGGCCTGGATAATAAGCTCAGCCAGGCCAGTGTTTTTCAAATAGCCCAGATCGCTGATAGTACTTTTGCTGCCCGGTATAATGATCAAATCTGGACTTCCAAAACTCTCTGGAGAGGCCACATAACGTAGGTGCACTCCCTTTTCCCTGCTGAGGGCGTCGAAATCGGTGAAGTTGGAGATGTGAGGAAGGTAAATAACAGCTATATCCACATTGTCATTGGGGGTCAGACTGGCATTAAGGAGTTGTCGGCCTATAAAGTTTTCCAGAGAGACTGAGTCTTCCTCCTCCAGCCCCAATTCTCGGTAGTAGGGAATCACGCCCACTACTGGAACTTTGGTCTTATCTTCCAGCCAGGCCAGGCCGGGCTCCAGAAGCCCAACGTCACCCCGAAACTTGTTGATTAGAAATCCCCTGATTCTGGCTCGTTCAGTTGAACTCAGAAGCTCCAGCGTCCCCACCAGAAAGGCAAATACACCTCCTCTGTCCACATCCCCTACCAGAATTACCGGAGCATCAGCCATCTCGGCTATTCTCATATTAGCTATATCTCTGTCAGCCAGATTGATCTCCGCCGGACTGCCAGCACCTTCGATAATAACCAGCTCATGCTCTTCTCGCAGTTTCTCTAAAGCTTTAGCCACCGTATCCAGCAAAAAGGGCTTGTATTGGTGATAATTGACGGCCGACATATTGCCTATAGGGCGGCCCATGACAATAACCTGAGCTACTTTATCTGCACTGGGCTTGAGGAGAATGGGATTCATCTCCACAACTGGATCCAGCCCGGCGGCCTGGGCCTGAACCACCTGAGCCCGCCCCATCTCCAGCCCCTCTTTGGTCACATAGGAGTTAAGGGCCATGTTCTGGGACTTAAAGGGTGCCACTCTGATGCCGTCCTGCTTGAAGATGCGGCATAAGGCAGCCACGATAACACTCTTCCCTACGTGGGAGCAGGTACCCTGAATCATAAGAGTCTTGGCCAGCATATTCTCCCCAACTTATATCGAGAACAACATGGGAACCGAAACCATCTCTTTTTCGTCTCCAGATCAACTTTTTACAGTAACGTCTGAGAACTCCCCAGCTTTGCCTGGGGGCAGTGTCAAATCTCCTATCCCCTTATCCTCCTCAATTTTGTTCCCCAATTTTCTGCACCAGCTCATCCAAATTACGGACCTCCAGAGCCCCTTTGGCCATCAGGTGGCTGTACAGCTCCGTAGCCTTGCCACTACTAAAATCTCTCGAGAAAATGGGATCTGTGGAAAGCAGGATAACTTCTTTGCCCTCTTCCACAGCCCTCAAAGCGGAGCGAAGGTTAGCCAGATTCCCTTCTCCGAAGAAAAGGTTGGAAACAACGATCACATCCGCTCCCTGGATCAGTTGGTCATTCTGTCGCATAGAGCTTTCGGAAATGGAGGAGAAGGGAGCCTCAGAAACAACCGGAATATCCAGGCTCTGGGCTGTCTCGTGATCCGAGTCCAGTACGTTTATCACTCCTGCGCTTACGCCAAACCCCTGCTCCCGCAGCTTGTGCATGAGCCCACCCCCGCTGTTGCCTCCACAGATCAAGTGCACCATCCTGGACCCGGATAGGGCCTCCTTATAACGCCACCTCTTAGAAATGGGGGTGACATAAACCCTCCCGGTCACAGGACTACGATTGACACTGACCTCCACACCATAGACAAAACCTATTTTTTCCCTGGTCAGAACCTCCTCCGTCTTCCCATAAGCAAAAGGTTCGCCATCTGATAAGAGTAATACCTTCTGACAGTACTGAGCAGCCAGATTGATATCGTGAAGCACAGCGATAACCGTAATTCCCTCTTCGCTCTTTTTATGCACCAACTCCATGGTCTCAATTTGATAGCTTATGTCCAGATGGGAAGTGGGCTCATCCAGAAGGAGAATCTGGGACCTCTGGGCCAGAGCCTGAGCAATGACTACCCTTTGCTTCTCTCCTCCACTCAACTGAGTAAAAAGTCTATCCCGGAGATCCCAGGTTTTAGTCTCCATCATACTTTCGGTAACCGTCCGGAAATCATCAACCTTCTCTCGACCGAAACGTCTCTGATAGGGATTTCTGCCCATCAGAACTACCTCCAGAGCCGTGAAGTCGAAGCCCAGAAGGCTATCCTGGGGAACAATGGCCACCTTTTTGGCCATCTCCCGGCTGGAAAGAGACCTGAGATCGAGGTCATCCACCATCACCCGGCCCTGGTAGTTTCTCAAAGTACCGCACAGGATCTTGAGAAAAGTGGATTTTCCGGCTCCGTTAGGACCCAGAATGCCGATGAGCTCCCCAGCCTTAACCCGGAGCTGAATATTTCTTAAGACTGGAAATCCATCATAGGCAAAGTGGAGATCCTCAATCAGGACTTTGAATCCTCTATCCATTTACCTCACCAGACCCCTCTTTCTGGATCTAAGAAGATAGATGAAAAAAGGAGCACCAATCATGGCTGTGATCACCCCTACTGGAATCTCCCGAGGAGATAGAACTAACCTGGCAAAGGTGTCAGAGACAAGCATGATTAAAGCTCCAGCCAGAGCTGAGGTGGGGGTAAGCAGCCTGTGGTCAGGGCCGGTCACCAATCGGACAGTATGCGGGGTTATCAAACCCACAAAACCAATAATCCCAGAAACGGACACAGCCAGAGAGGCTACGAGGGAGGCCAGAAGGATCAGGATCAGCTTGACCTTCTCCGTTTCCATGCCCAACTGAGATGCTCTTTCTTCCCCCAGTAGAAACAGATTTAGATCCCTGGAAAAGAAAAGCACCACCACCACACAGAACAGCACAAAGGGCAGAGCCAAAATAACCCTGTTCCAACTGGCCCCGGTGAAACCACCCAGCATCCAGAAAAATATCCTGTGCAGATCCTCCTGCCCGATCATCATCAACAAAGAGACTAGAGCGTTGAGAAAAGCACCAGCGGCAATGCCGGAAAGGAGAAGATTGGCCACGGGAACCGCAGTACCCGTTCTAGCAATGCGGTAGACAAATAAAGTGGTGCCCATTGCTCCCATAAAAGCGAACAAGGAGAGAACAGAAAGGCCGATCATGCCATGGCCGATCTTGAAGACTATGGCTATAGTGGCCCCCAAAGCAGCTCCCGGTGAGACTCCGATGATCCAGGAATCAGCCATGGGATTTCGAAAGAGAGCTTGAAAAATTACGCCCGCGGTGGCCAGAGCTGCTCCTACGACCATGGCCAGCACTATCCGGGGTAGACGAATTTGGAGCAGGATAACTTCCGCCGCACTTTCTACCCTGGTTGTATCTACTACCCTTGAAAGGAAAGGAAGCCGAGAAAGGAAGACCGCCGCAGTGGTAGACAGAGGAAGATCTGCCGCTCCCAAAGATGCTGAGATAAACAGGCTAAGGAGTAGAGCCAGCATCAGAAAAGTCATGTACTTGAGAAGTTGAGTGCGTTTTGTTGTTAGACCCAATTCCTGTCCTGTATTATCCATTGGCTTCCTTTGTCAGCTCTGCTCCTTATTCGAACACTTGTCCTCTTCTCCGGCACTCGCCTCGTCAGCCGGTTTAGAAGTAATTTTCCACCAGGGGCCGCGACGCCTCCTTCCCTCCCCGTCCCCTCATCAATTCCTTCTCCTGTTTTGCTCTGCTCTCCTTCGCCCAATGTCCTTAGGAAACATCACTTTTCTGGAGAGCACTGCAACTGACTTCACTGGAAAAGCTCCGGATGAATCGCTTTGGCAACTAAAAGAAGACCTTGCGTTACTCGAGGCCCAGGTCGAACAACAAGATTATCTGGAACCACATAGACTCGCTTTCCCTGGACAGCCTTAACACTACTGAGCCTGGCATCTTGTAAAATGACATCAGGGGTGGGGGCCAGACTCTCGGGAGCGATGATGACATCCGGATTATGCTCCATCAGCTTCTCCACGCTGTACTCCGGCCATCCGGTCAATCCATCCAGAGCCAGGATATTGACGCCTCCGGCGGTCACGATTAAGTCACTAATGAAGGTGTCCTGGCCAGCAGACATAAGGGGGTCATTCCAGACCACCCAGAAGACCTTGGGTCGCTTCTCCTCTGCTATGTCCGCTACCCTGGACTTTACGGCCTCGATATCCTCCTGCATCTGAGATATTAGCTCCTGGGCCTGGGCATGGGCCCCGGTGAGCTGGCCAATCTTTCGGATGTTTTCCAGAGTCTGATCCAGAGTTTTCGGCTCAGCAGTATAGATAACTATACCCTTATCTTCCAACTGAGCTGCCGCTTCTTCGACTCCGGAGATAACCAGAACCAAATCCGGCTGCAAGGAAATTATCTTCTCCACGCTCAGATCGTAGAGACCACCCACTTTCTCTTTCTCTTTGACCTCCTCTGGGTAGTCGTCAGAGTCGCCTACTCCGACCACTTTTTGTCCCAGACCCAGGGCAAAGAGAATTTCCGTATTGTTAGGGGCGGCGGAGACAATTCTTTCCGCTGCTTTTTCTAAGATGATCTCTCTCCCGGTATCGTCAACTACCCTAATGGGACCCTCAGCCTCCGGAGCTTTAGAGGGTGCGCAACCCACTATAAGCGGCAAGGAGAGCCCTGTAATTAAAAGTAGAACCAGCAACCAAGTTAGCAACCGATTTTTCAACATCAAGCTACCCCCTTCTTCTGTCTGGCTTTTTCTATTTAACTCAACTTTCTCTGTCAGTCTTCCTACATGCGGAATTGTGCCTTTGGTAGAGCCACAGTCATTAAGTCTAACCTGGGGAATTACGGCTACCCTACTTTTCTCTATTTTTGAGAATAACTCACCGGTGCAGCTACTCCGCCAAAGGCAACATCGCCCTGGTTCTTGTCTATACACTACACGTTTATTCCCGGTAATCTCACCTCCCCTTAGCATCTTTCCCTGCAACGAGGGGCGCCCATCTTGTTGCAGAAAAGCAATCAAGGCAATTCTTAAAAAAAAGAAATCCACCTCTCTCCCTCAAGAGAAGCGGATCCCTTTCCATAAAAATAAGCTTCCTCTCTCCCTCGGAGAGTGTCTTGCTCTGGACTCAGGTAGGTCTCCTGACTTCTGGTCTTCCGTCCCCATCCCTTCCCAGGCCTGTGCCCAGTGGTAATGATGAGAACAACCCAGTTACAGTGGCGGGACCATGCTGGCTTTTCACCAGCTTCCCTTTATAACCTTTCGGTTACCTGAGCCCGCTGGTATTTAATTTTGATGTTTTACTTTTAACACATAGGAGGTAGATAAGTCAATAGGTAGTTACCAGTGATAAAAATGGCGACTGATAATAGAGTGCTATGATTATGATAATGTCGTCCAGGCCTGCTTCCAGAACTTTTCCCTCTACCTTCTTATCTCCCTTCAACCAGTATATGCAGGTATCTGTGTCAAGAACATAACCAGGCACGTCATATTCTCCGTTCCTGGAACCACCTGCGCTCAGCTCGGATATCCGCTACGATTTCCTCGGCCGTCCTCTCGTCTTCCCAGCTTCCACAGAACCCAGTCTCCTCTGCCTTTCTACCGTTGCCACCGTGCTTGCTATGAGATAAATAGCTGACTATGAGCCCCGTGACAATATCTTTCAAGGTTCTATGATCAATAATCGCTGCCTTTTTCAATTCCTCGTGCAGTTCATCGGGAAGCTCCACAATCAATTTACCCATTTTCTATCACCTCGCATTACTGAAACTCTATGTCTAAGACTAATATAGAAGAATATTTAAATATTGTCAATTAATATGGAAGTGCTCCTTGGCAGGGTAACAGATCAAATTTTGGAGGTCCATTGGGTAAAAATCCCATTTCAAGTCCCACTTAAGGTAGGACTAACAGGGATATTTGTCAAATAGTTTCTGCCTGTTTGGGGAAGGGCTGTGATAAAATGAGAACACACGTTATGAAAAGAGCTTGACCCGCTCTAAAATAGCAGAAAATAGGGGAAGTCCGGCCATGAGGGACTATAGCAGATACGTAGAGGCCTGGAAGAGGCGAGCCACAGAGAGACAGAAGGAACTGGCCCGACGGAAGGAGAAGGCCAGCCGCCAGGCTATGGAACTAGCTAGAATTCTTGTCCATGAATACAGGGTCCAGCAGGTATATGTATTTGGATCATTAGCCCAGGATGACTCACTCCTCACTGAAACTTCCGACATTGATCTGGCCGTCTATGGACTGGATCCAAGGCTCTATTTCCGTGCCCTGGGACGTATCCAGGATGCTACCAAATTTGGAGTGGATCTGGTTACCATGGAGTCTTGCTCTGACAGTCTAAGGGAAGCTATCCTTAAAGAAGGGAGGCTGCTTTATGATGGTAGGGCCAAAGGAAAAGCAGAGGCTAGCTAGACTGGCTGCTGAAATTAGAAGAGAATGGAGACCTTAGCCCAATCTTTAGAGAGCTAGTTTGGCTAATAATAGGTTGGTTAATTGCTCCAGCAGTTAACCCCTGATGAGTTCTACCAGAAAAGGGAGAACCTTAAAAATTAAACTGGTGAAAGTTGTGCCTATTTGCTGGCTCCGTTAAGCGTTTACCATGTACTGGACCAGCGCAAAGTCTAGCCTAACTTATTATCTTGTGCTTCCGCAGAACCTGAAACAGCTATAGCATCTTGACTTTGTACCAGTACTCCTCCTCGTACTTCTCGTTGGCCTCGTCTCCACCCACACAGTTCGCACTCATCCACACCGGAGGAGTGAAACCCTTTGAAAGCATATATTTGACGGCTTCGTACTCGATGCGGCGGACGATATAGGCATCGGCCACAGTCGAGATTGGATTAATGGGGCGGTCAAATCCCTCAATCTGAATTACGGCATCTCCCACAGGATTGTAGTCGTCAATGAAGAGGTCCACAATATCCATCAGATTCTTCTTAGAGGGATGACGAGTGTAGTGATCCAGGGGGATATCTTCTTGCCAAATAGAGCTGCCGACACCGATTACCGTAGCACCACGTTCCTTACATTCCAGTGCAGCGTCAATCGTGCCCGCGTTCACCCCGATGTTGTTGAAAACAATCACCACATCTCCCTTCTTAACCCGAAAATAACTCATTAGGGCGCGGAAGTATCCGGGTACGCGCTCTATACGGATGCTACGGGTACCACCTGTGATGGGGGAGCTACTAACGTCGAGGCAGGGGTTCACCGCCACGAAAGCGCCAGCGCGATGACTCATATCAAGGACAGGCAAGTAGGTATGACCGCCAGTACCAACCAATTTTACGAGACCACCAGCCATAATGTGATCCCCAATGATCTTACCGGCTTTTACAAAGTTCTCGGCCTGCCGCTCCTCGATCTTGTCCAGAAACTCCTTGCAAATCTCGAGAAACGTCTTATCACTAACCGGGTTGCTACGCGGCCATTCCTTGTTCTTTTCTGCCATAACAATCAACCTCCTCTTTCTCAAGTGCGCTGGTCCAGTACATGGTAAACGCTTAATGGAGCCTGCAAATAGCCAACTCTCACCGGTTTAATTTTAAGGCTCTCCCTTTTCTGGCACTTTAGCCTTAGCCTTGCATCTTTGGATGGAGCTGGCGGAAGCTCTTTCGGATATGTAACTATTAGGCCATCCTGATCTCCACGTTGTCAGCGACTCCTCCCAGTAGGGTATAGGTGCCAGGCAGGGTCTGAAGAATCGATCCTGGCACAAGAGGGGTTACTGGACCATGGGCTACCAGCCGAGCAATAAATCTCTGCCAGCTGACTCCCCCACCCAGGTCACCGTCTAACCAGAAGCTGCGATCTTTGGCCCTCACGATCTGGGCTGGGCCGATAGTATTGGCCTTTGGCGGCACCTGAGACCTGTCTCCACCAAAGGAGTGAAGAGCATTTTGCATGATGGTCATCGGGTGGAGTTTGACACACCGCGATCCCGCCTCCTTAAATGCCTGTAAATCACCACCGAACTCTTCGCCTAAGTGAGATTCCCAGAAGGCAATGTGACCACACCAACCGATGCCACCGTAACAGATGTCTGCACCACCGAGCTCCTCTATCATCCCTCCATAGGATGATAGACAATCCTTAGTTGGAAAATGGATTTGCTCCAAGGGCGGCCTTAAGTCCTCGTCTATATTGAGGAAGAAGTTCTCCATCATCGCCTTTTGAAAGGATCCCGGCCAGTCAGGCGGAGCCGTGTTCCCCTCTTGATCAGCGTACTCATCCATATTAAAGGAGTGAACATGTTTACAGGAGATCCGTAACTGATTGATGAGTTTAGCAGCGATCTTATATTGTGGCATTGGTCCTACCGGAAAGATGGCCACAAAACGCTCCCTTCTTTCTCCTGCCTCCTTGATCCTTCTTACTATGTCCAAAGCAAAATCCACGTAAAAGTCGTGCCGATCCTCAATGATCCTTATCTTAAACTCGGGATTAGAGTGCTTACATATCTCTTCCCTCCTTATTGCTCGAACTCGAGCGCACTCCTCTTGGTCCCGAAAGGAGATAAAATCTGCCAACTTAAATCTAAATTCCATCTTTTATCACCCTCTCCATTCAATTAAGGCAACACCCTTTGAGCCACTACCCGCGGCCAAACATTGGCTCTTCTAAACCCCTCAGCATAGGCCACCCCGCATTGTAACCCCCTAAACTTGGCTATGGTCTCCATAAATTCTAGGAAGTCGATATTGTCGTGCTCCTTTAACCACCTGACCTGGCTTTGGTGGCACGCCAGCATCTGTCTTTTTAGCTGAAAAGTATCTGATATGTCCACATATTCAGTTGGATTGAATCCTTGCCCTGCGAGAGGCTCCATATAATAGATGGGGGTCACCTTCTCATGGGCAAGGTGAGTCGTTTTTACATGCGGCACGCTAGCCAGAAAACTGGCATCAAATACTAATTGGCTAACCTGCCTGTGATCGGGGTGGTAATCATCAGGCAAATGGGTGATAATTAGATCAGGTCTTGCCTCCCTGATCATATCGATAAAGTCCTCTCGGGTCTCTCTATTAGAGAACACCCATTCATCCGCATAGTCCATCCAGATCATCTCGGCCCCGATGATCTCAGTAGCGCGCTTGGCCTCTGCCTTTCTGATCTGAGCCAGCTCCTCAGGGGGGATCTCCTTGTGACCCATGTTCCCGTTGGTCACATAGGCCATCACTACTTGATCACCTCGCTGCGAATACTTGGAGAGTGTGCCTCCGCAAGCAAGCTCTAGATCATCTGGATGAGCTCCAACTGCTAATATACGCATCGGTAGCTCCTTTCGCCCCGTTTATCTGCCCTAAAGGTTAAGCAGCTTGTTTCCCCTTATTGGATTACAATGGGCACTGACTCCACTGTGAAGACTAACACATCCTGAGCGTCTAAAAGTTCGGTTCTTCTCCAAAAATAGTGGGTAGATACTACTAAAATACCTTGAAAATAGAAAGACATCTAACCCTACAACGTCATTTACCTGAATACATACAATATGTTGTGGTTCAATTAAAGAAATTGCCCTACATATTGAACCAAGATTCTTAAGTATCGCTGTAGGGCTAAAAGTCTCGTATAATCCTAAAGACAAACAAGTAAGAAAGTCTTTGGAGAAGGAGGCTAATAGATGTCTAACATCAAGGTCATTAAACGGAGATCTTATGGTTTGCTTGATCTTATCTACTTTATGCTTAAGATCAAGCAAGGCTTTACTTAAGTTACCCACTAAAAAAGGGGCAAGAGCCAGATTCAAAAACCCTGGGGCGATTCATCTTCTTGCGAAGGCCCCTGATTTCCTCTACAATAACGTTCAAATCTGAATTATATATCATTTCAAAGGAAGTGTTTAAACTATCTTCCTTCAAACTTGAGGATCTCTCATTAGCAGATGTGGCCATTCAACATGATATCAAAATAGAAAGGCTGGACCTACAGATAGGCCAACATGAGAACTGAGATATATTTTAAGATAAGGACACCTCTTAATGTTAGGATTAGAACTACAAAGGAATATTGGAATTATATAGTCACGATTAAACATAGGGTGATGGAGGGGAAGGAAGCCATTGTTAAAGCAACCTTATCTGAACCTGATGAAATCCGCAAAAGCAAGATTGATGAAAATGTCTTCTTGTATTACAAAAGGGAAGATAAGCTATACTGTGCGATAGCAAGGCACAACGGTGAAGATGGCTTTTTGATAACGACATATCCAACTGATAAGGTAAAGGAGGGCGGAATAGTATGGACAAAGTGATCGTTTATTACCACAAGGAAATGGACACTATAGATATATGGTTTGGTAATCCTGATGATGAAGTTGTTTCTGAGGAGGCAGGAGAAGGAATCATCTTGAAAAAAGACAAAGATGGCAAGGTGATAGGGATAGAAAAACTATATGTAGCTAAAACCCTTGGCATCAAACAGCCCTTGCCTGTTGAGGTAGTGGTTGCATAACCAGGCACCGAACTAAAAGAGTTTTAAGGACCGGAAAATGTTAAATTTGCCATACCCTCTAGGAAAACTCGCTCGAAGGGGCTGACCTAGTACCTTATATCCAGGTCATTTCAGGACTGCTTTATTTCTTGCCCCAGACCTGATACTGGTTGAAAAAAGAAGGAGTTGTCAAATTTCTTTTAAATTTTCCCAACTCCTTCCCCAAAATCCTATTTTAGTAGGCTTTTTAAGGGGGTCATCTCTTATGAAATTTCAGTGGAAAATCTGAAGTTCAGAATCGACTTTATGTCCTTATACTAATTTTTGGGTAGGGAGATAAGAGAGGATTTTGCCAAGTTACGGGAGAACTTTGGACCTTGCTTACCTTAGCTATGCCATATGGCACAGCTAAGGTCTTACAGTATCATGAGGGGGGAGCACTTCGGTACTGCGGGTCAAAGGCTAATGCCGGGTTCCTACACTACTTCCTCCAGTTCTCTATGGCTAACCCGGGGATCCGCTTGAAATGATCAATATTGTTAGTCACTAATGTACTATCTCCGACCAGAGTAATACAAGCAATTAAAAGGTTAGCATCATCTAAGATTTGTCCTCTTCTTTCAAGCTCAGCTTTAATTTTGCCATATATCCGAGAAACCCCGTCCATAGTCTGCACGATTTTTATCTTTTTTGATAGATCTGTTATCACCTTAAGATTCTTCTCTACTTTACTGGACTTAAAAGCTCCATAAAAGAGCTCGCATTCCGTAATTACAGTAATGGAAATGTTGTCCAGGCCTGCTTCCAGAACTTTCCCTTCTATATTCTTATCTCCCTTCAACCAATATATGCAGGTATCTGTGTCAAGAACATAACCAGGCACGTCATATTCTCCGTTCCTGGAACCACCTGCGCTCAGCTCGGATATCCGCTACGATTTCCTCGGCCGTCCTCTCGTCTTCCCAGCTTCCACAGAACACAGTTTCCTCTACTTTTCTCCTACTACCACCATGCGTGGGGTGAGACAAATAGCTTACTATCAGAGCAGTGACAATATCTTTAAAGCTTCTACGGTTGGCAACTGCTGTTTTTCTCAATTCTTCATGAAGTTCATCGGAAAGCTTCACAATCAATTTACCCATTTTCCATCACCTCATAGGGCTGAACCTCTATGTCCAAGATAGGGATAGAGGAGTATCTAAATGTTATTTGCTTAGTCAGCAGAAGCTCTTGGGGGAAGTCTTTCCACTCCTATCTCATCCATGGGGTAATGGTCAACATTTGCGGTCAAGAGAATGGCCTCCTGGGCAACTGCCACAGCGGCCACCGTGACATCGCTTGTGCTTAGCGTCTTCCCCCGGCGAGCAAAGTAGTACTGGTATTCCCCTGCTTTCTGGGCCATCTCTTGGGTCACCTCAAAATAGAAGAGACGCTCTATCAGCCTTTGGGCCCTCTTTCTCTCGTGTTCTTTAAGACCAGCGTAAAGTTCAGTGATATTGATGCAGCAGAGGCCAAGGGTATGTCCCTCTCTGGCTAAACTCTGGATCAAAGAGACGACATGGGGCCGGCCATTGAGGTAGTCGATAAGAGCGGTGGTGTCCAAAAGGTACTTAGTCACCCAGTCTCCTCTCTTTCTCCAAGGCCCTCAGGCTCTCCACCCAGGCAGCCACCTTCTCGGAAGACGACCACTCGGGATGATCCTCTTCCTTAAGTACCCCCGCTGTCTCCTCCAATGCCTTGAGAAGCTCAAGCCTCTCTAGTTTTTCTCTTAAGGCCTCGGCCAAAAAGCGGCTGCGCCCTCTTTTGCCAACGAGGGAGTCGACAGCGTTAATGAGTTCGTCGGGTAAGATGACGTGAGTGCGGCTCATTTCTATTTCTCCTTTAACGAAAATCCCATTCTAAGTCCCACTCAGAGTAGCACTAGCAGAGGTATTTGTCAAATCTCCGCAAGGGAGGTGTCAAGGGAGGGAGAATAGCTTCTATCCGTCTGGAAAAGGGGTTGCGATGAAATGAGGTATGCCGCTAGCAAGAGTGCGACATGCTAAAGTATTGCTAGTTCATTGGAAAGGAACATGTGATAAAATAAAGGCGTTTCAGGACATGAATAAGACCGGGAGGAAAGATGGCCATCCAGTTAAAACAGGTAGCTGAGAAATTTTCTATGAGCGAGCAGGAGCTTACACTGGAGAGCCTGCGCGCATTTTTGATCGACAAGCTGCATCTTTTGGATTCGGAGCGAAGGGCCAGATGTGCTAAATTTGGCGTAACTTCTCTCGAAGAAATGGATGAGCTGATTAGGAAAGGCTTGGTTGAAGAAGAGAATATCATGGAAGACTTCCAAAATGTGGACTACCTCACTGCTCGCATTGGTTGGATCCGGCAGTTGCTTGAGAAGCTCTAAAGTTCGCCAGAGCAAAAATCAAACAGGAGAAGTAGTTAGCTTATGGGCAGGTCTCTCACTGGACCGGTTCACACTTCCTCAACTGCAACCTGAGGCAGCATCTTTTTAATATCCTCCCTGCTACAGCTGGCGGCATCCCACATGGCAGCATTGGCTGCCCCGGCAGCCACTCCTAGCCTAAGGCATTCCTTCGCGGCCAGGTTCCGGGCAATGCCCACAGCTAAAGCCCCTACCATAGCATCTCCTGAGCCTACCGGGTTTACTACCGGAACCTGAGAAACTGTGATCCGCCACCTTTTCCCGGCGAAAGAGGCAAGGGCTCCCCCCTTACCCAGGGATTGAACTACCCACTCTATTCCCATTTCATGGTACAGCCTCATAGCCCCAAAGAGATCCTCCTCATCCCTCACCGTCAGCCCCAGCGCCTGCTCCGTTTCCCGAACGTTGGGCTTAATTAAAAAAGGGGCTGCCTTAAGCCCCTGGCGGAAGGGCTCTCCGTGGGAGTCCAGAATAACTCTTATCTCCTTTTCCCTGGCCAGTTTGATCATTTCAGCATATATGTCTCTTTGGCTCAAACCCACTTGGGCACTAGGGTGATCCATAGGGAAGATATGTTCCACAGCTCTCCTCTCTTTGCCATCTGGAATTTTTCGACCAAGTTTATCAGCAAAGGAGATATGCTCCAGAGGGTAAAAATGTGCCGTTCCTCCCATGCCGGTGCTGACGGTGCCCGCTATCTCTTCCTCCGAAGGCGGAATGCTTCCCGAAAGGACCACCAGCTCGGTCTGGGAAAGCAAATGGGTATAGGTAGCTATTACCTCCTGAAATTCCGAAGAAGAAAGGGGAAAGCCTGGCTCAACAAAAACGGTCTGGCGGTTTGTTTTGGTCTCCAAAACCGTGGTCACCGTCCTGCTGGGACTTTTGGCCCAAACCGCCTGTAGGGGGATGCTGTCCTGGCCCAAAAGCTCCTCTATTATCCTTCCCTCCTGTCCACCCACAACACAGAAAGATAAAACCTCGTGGCCTAGGTTTTTAATCACCCTGGCCACATTGTTGCCCTTGCCTCCCGCAATCTTTTTTATCCCCTCAACAACTACTTTCTTCCCCTTTTGAAAATGGGTAACAAATATAGTTTTATCGATGCAGGGATTTAGGGTTACAGTTAAGATCAAGGTAGGGGTCCTCCCGCTATGTTTCTTCTCTATTAATAAATAGCTCTGGCCAACTGAGAAAGATGCTATAGAGCTTTGTTACACCACGGTATATCAAGTTTATGGCTTTAGCGAGAGTCAGAAGCCATCATGGTAGAGCTATTCCGAAGTGGAAGCTCCATTGCTCTGTCTCCTGATTCATTGGCTTGGATAAAGGAATCGCCCATGCGCCGCGGCGCACCACGTCGCATGAAAATTGGGTTATTTTCAAGAGAGACTAAGGCAGATAACCCTAGTGCATCTCCTGCCCGCCCGTGAGGTTCAAGGCCTGGCCAGTCATATAATCCGACTCATCGGAGGCCAGAAAGAGAGCCAGGTTAGCCACTTCTTCTGGCTGGGCTGGCCGTCCCAGAGGAATGCGACTGATAAGATACTCTCGGGCCTGCTCTGGAGTAAGTCCCCTCTTTCTGCCATATTGGGCCAACTGCTTATCCCACATAGAGGTAAAGAC
The DNA here is from genome assembly GCF_013281975.1 of Candidatus Hakubella thermalkaliphila. Taxonomy (GTDB): domain Bacteria; phylum Actinomycetota; class Humimicrobiia; order Hakubellales; family Hakubellaceae; genus Hakubella; species Hakubella thermalkaliphila. The sequence continues at coordinate 15,563 of NZ_BLRZ01000029.1, forward strand.
AATCCCCGGACAGATGGCGTTGAAGTTGATTCTGTGAGGAGCAAACTCCATGGCCAGGCTCTGGGTGAGGCCGATGACTCCCGCCTTGGAGGCACAATAGGCCGCATACCAGCTGGTCCCCCTTTTACCTGACTGGGAGCTGAGATTGATGATCTTGCCTTTCCCCTGCTTGAGCAGGTGAGGGATCACGGCCTGACAGCAGAGGAAGGTACCCTTTAAGTTGACCGCCAGAGTCTCATCCCAGATTTCCTCAGTAGTCTCTAAAAAGGGCAGAATCCTGGATACTCCGGCACTATTAACCAGAATGTCGATTCGGCCCAAGCGCTCCAGCGCCTTTTTCACCATCTGCTGCACTTCCTGCTGGTGGCAGACGTTAACTTTTATGCCCAAAGCCTCCCCCTCTTGCTCCAGGATCTTCTTGACTACCCTATCTGCAGCATCTGGGTTCAGATCGGCCACAGCAACGTGAGCCCCTTCTTCGGCAAAGCGCAGGCAAATGGCCTCACCGATACCACTGGCTCCACCGGTAACCAAAGCTACTTTATTCTTTAATCTTGTGCTCATTATTGATGATACTTCTGTGGAAAGTTCTCTGATCCTGTGACCATCACATAAGCCACCTCTGGGCATTTACCTCCTGAACACCTTTGCTGCTGGGCGTGCCTGGCTGGTTATTCCAATTCTGGCTGATCTCCCCATAGTCTTTTCTCGCCCTTCATCCGCAAAAACGCCATAGTTTCGGAGAAAGTGGGTATTCCTCCTCGCCCTCCCAGCCTGGTACACTTGAGGGCCGCTACAGCATTGGCAAAATCAGCCACTCTCTCCAAGTCCCAGCCTCTTAGAAGCCCATGCAAAAAAGCACCGTGAAAGACATCACCTGCCCCGGTGGTATCCACCACTTCTACCCGGTAGGCCGGCCGCCAGAAGGCACCTTGTTGGGTCAAGAAGAAACACCCTCTATCGCCCAAAGTGACTCCCACAATTCGGGGGCCCAGGGCCAGCATCTTTTCAGCTGCTCTCTCGGGATCGTCTTTGCCGATGAACTGGCGGGCAAACAGCTCGGAGGTAATAAGTATGTCTACAAAGGGAAGTAAATCTTCCACTCCCGGCCTGAGGGTTCCCACGTCCAGAGATACCTGAACCGAGTTCTCTCGAGCTACTTGAGCTGCTTTTATCCCCACCTGGGTAACATAGCTATCCAAATGAAGGTAGCTGGCTGAGGATAGGAGCTTCTTTTCCTTCTCTCCCATGACTTTGTTCCAGGATCTACTTCTCGGATGGGAGGCTCAATTAAGTATAATATATCACCACCTTGAGCCCAAGCTTTTCCCTCATCACCAATGCGCTTCACAGATTCCTTCAATTCTCAGAGATGCCCGAGTCGGTAACCAGCTTGTCCATCTCTGTCAGAGGTGAGGCACCGCAACCATTAAAAATATTTTGACAAAAGAGTCTTTTGGGCTATAATTGTATGTAAATTTTGGTTTTTTTTGGAAAATTCAGCATTTTAAGCCCTTTTTATCCTATGCTAACCCCAAGACAGAAAATGTTCCTGCAAAAACTAGTGGAAATCTACCTGGAAGAAAATACATCTATCCACTATACCGCACTGGCCAATCGGGTGGGCGTCTCTAAGTTCACTGCCTACGACATGCTCCGGGTTCTGGAGAAAAAAGGATATGTGTCATCTCAATATATCCTGGATAAGGAGGGCTCAGAGCCAGGACGGTCTCTGGTCAATCATTATCCTACCGAAAAAGCCCTGAGAATATTTGGCCCAAAGCGACATCTTGGAAAGGGCTCCAGGAAACGTCACCTCAGAGGAGGCCGTGATTGGTCTATTTTCCAAAGGAAAATCCTGGAAGGTCTGGAGGGAGCAAAGAGCCCGGATCTCAAGGAACTACTCAAGAAAAGCTTGTTGAATTTGAAAGGGCAGATCACTCCGGTTCGCTACTGTGCTGAAGTGATGGCCACGGCTCTGATCTTCTTTAGAAACATGAAGGAGGGTGAGCTGAAAAACTCAGTCACCAAAATCATTAAAAAGATCTGGCAAGCGGGAGAGACTAAACTTAGTTCCCTGGCCGGTTTTTTGGTGGGACTTTGCGTCCTCGATTCTTCTGACCGAGACCTTGCTGAATCCTTTATGGCCTGCCTCCCTCTTTATGATAGATATATTGAGGAGATGGACGAGGAGAACAGGAGCAAACTGGAGGAAATGTTAGACGATTTTTTCTCCCATCTGTTGGTTAAAGGCTAGAAGTCAAGGGAGTAGCCGTCTCAAAATAGGTGGGGACCAGTTTCATAGATGAGGTGTTGATTTG
>NZ_BLRZ01000030.1 GCF_013281975.1 Candidatus Hakubella thermalkaliphila
CCATGCACCGCGGCGCACCACGTCGCCTGAAAATTGGGTTATTTTCAAGGGAGCAACAGCGAATCTTACACCAATTACACCGCCTATCCCCCCTATTTCTTTAACTTCTGAAGCTTTTCTTTCTAAACCTAAAAAACGACCCATTCGGTAAGGGATTAAAGTGTAGTCTGCCCCTGAGTCTATATAGAAATATTCAGCAATCCATTCGCTTCCAGACCTAAGGAGATAAACTTTGGCTACAGGTCTAAATATTATCTCTCCTGTGCGAAGACGCTCCTGTCTGTAATCAAATTCAATCACTTAATTCTACCTGCTTAGAAGATAAAGGTTTCACCACGAGGAACCTTCCAAAGCACAACCTCTTTATCTGGATATTTCTCTTTGGCCTTCCTGTAGGCAACCTCTGGATCATCTTCTGCACATACTACTTCTTTGTCCACAATAGAGATATACTTATCTTCATATTTACTCAAATCTGCTGTTGCAAACCATCTAAGGGATTCATCCATTGAAAGCACCTCCTTTTATTCTACACTATTATACTATAACGCTTTGGCCAGTCCAAACGCGTATTAACCTGTGCTAGATGATTAGGGAACCGCTACCGAACAGTTAAGGTGTGCTACAAAGGCACGGATAGGTGAATGGTCATATAATTTTGGAGGGCTACTCATAAAAATGCTTGCACAGCTTTTTCATAGATGAAATTTCAGCAGACTCTTCAGGGGAGCCCGGGCCGGGAGTGCAATGCCACAACGGATTTGATATAATCTTCAATAGTCTCCCGAAGTCTACTTTTCTATAACCATCGTAAAAAGCAACAGTCAGGAGGAGCTTCTTAAAGATGGAACTCTATATGGGCATTGATGTGGGCTCGGTCAGCACTAATTTTGCCCTTATTGACGAAGATCTGAGAGTGGTGGAACATCTTTATCTCCGAACTCAGGGACAGCCTATTGCTGCAGTCCAAACTGGTCTCCGAGAGATAGCTTCCAGGATCCGCCCCGATGATATCGTCCTGGGAGTGGGCACCACGGGAAGCGCTCGCCATCTGACAGGTACTCTGGTAAGAGCTGACTCCATCAAGAATGAGATTACGGCCCACGCTGTGGCTGCTGCTCTGGTCGTCCCTGATGTGAGGACGGTAATTGAGATTGGAGGCCAGGACTCCAAGATAATCATAATTCAGGATCAGGTGGCTGTGGATTTCGCCATGAACACGGTCTGTGCCGCTGGAACTGGCTCCTTTCTGGATCAGCAGGCTAACCGGCTGAATATCAGAATCGAGGATTTTGGAGATATTGCCCTCACCGCCCAGTCCTCGGTGAGGATAGCTGGACGATGTACTGTCTTTGCTGAATCGGATATGATCCATAAGCAACAGTTGGGTTATGATAAGGCCGAGATCCTGGCTGGCCTTTGTGAGGCCATGGTCAAAAATTACCTTAATAATGTAGCCAAGGGGAAGGATATCCAGCCTCCTGCGGTCTTCCAGGGTGGGGTAGCTGCCAATAAAGGTATTCGGAAGGCCCTGGAGAGAGAACTGGAAATGGAGATCATCGTACCCAGGTATTTCAGCGTTATGGGAGCCATTGGAGCAGCCATCCTGGCCAAAGAAAAAGTGGGCGAGACCAGAGAGACCCGTTTTCGGGGCTTCGACATGGTTAATGCCCAGTACAGGACCAAGAGCTTCGAGTGTATTGACTGTCCTAACATGTGTGAAATCATCGAGGTTATGATGGATGAGACCTTGATCTCTCGCTGGGGAGACCGCTGCGGTAAGTGGGCCTATGTGGAAGTATGACTTAGAATAGACATGGAACAAGTAAGGGTATTCTATGATCGGACGAGTAACACCCTCACCGTCTGGTTCGCTAACAGTGACAAAGATGTTTACGAGGAGACTGGGTGAGGAGGTCATCTTGATAAAGGACGGGTGGTCGGTTTCCATAAATTGAACTTTTCCATACCCACTCAGGAACAGTTGCACCTCACCGTCGAAGCCGCAGGCTAAAACGCCTGAAGGGTACGTGTAGCGTTTCTTACCAAAAGTGATCCCATATGACCACCATAGGCATCCCCAGAGCCCTACTTTACTATAAATATTACCCCCTATGGATCACCTTCTTTGAGGAGATAGGTTGCCAGGTAGTGATATCCCGAAACTCCAACAAGCGGATCCTGGATGACGGGGTAAGAAATACTCTGGACGAGGTATGCCTCCCCTGCAAGATATTTACCGGACATACTATCAATCTAATTGAGAAAGGGGTTGATTACCTTTTCATACCTCGGATGAAAAGCGTAGAGACCAAGAAGAGTTTTACCTGCCCAAGACTGGTGGGTACCTCGGATGTGATCTATTATTCTTTAAGGGCTTTGAACCCTCCTACTATACTCAGTCCTTACGTAGAAACCTACACTCATCCTCTTATCGAGGCCTATCTGGAGGTAGGAGAAGCTCTGGGAGTGGAAAAGGACAGGGTAGAAAAAGCTCTGGCAAAGGCCCTGGAAGTCCAGGAGAAGTTTACCCATTTCAAGAAGAAGGCTCCATCCCCTCACCAAATAATGAAAAAGCTCTCTACAGTTAACCGGGAATTCGCTCCTGCCAATATTCCTCCCCATATAGAAGATGAAGGTTCTGACGGAAAGATTAAAATAGCTCTGGTGGGCCACTCCTATGTCATCTATGACCCCCTGATCAGCATGAATCTAATTGACAAGTTGACCTCTATGGGCATTGAGGTCCTCACCGGAGAGATGCTGCCAGAAGAACTTCTCATGCAAAATTACCAGGAGATTTTGAAACAGATGCACTGGACCTATGAAAAGGAGATCCTGGGAGCAGCTAATTACTACCTTAAAGATGACCAGATCCGGGGTCTGATCTACATGTCCACCTTCGCCTGCGGCCCCGCCTCCCTGGTGGGAGAAGCCATTCTCAGGCAGGCCAGAAAACATCAGGATAAGTCCTTCCTGGCTCTGGTTGTTGATGAACATACCGGAGAGGCCGGAGTAATGACCCGAATAGAGGCCTTTGTGGACATGATAAAGAGAAAAGAAGGAGCAGCCCATGGAAATTAAAGTCTCCTTCCCCCATATGGGCAACTCTTACATTGCCTTTCGAGGACTGGTGGCTGCCCTGGGCTGCACTCCCGTCATACCCGATAGACCCAATAGCAAAACGGTGAAGGAAGGGAGCAAAGTTTCTCCTGAGGCAATTTGCTTTCCTTTCAAAATAAACATGGGTGACTTCCTGAATGCTTTTGAGAAGGGAACTCAGGTTCTGGTCATGGTCACGGGAGTTGGTCCCTGCCGCTTCGGCTATTACGGAGAGCTTCAGGAGAAGATATTAAGAAGTATGGGCTATGATTTTGAGATCTACATTATCAATCAGAACAGCATTGTCGATATTATTAAGAGATTGCGGGAGATGCTGGGACACAAGGGTTTTTATCGCAAATTCTGGCGGGCTCTGCGCACCCTGGTCAATAAGTCAAAAACCGCCCACATGATCGAAAGGATGGCCCGAGAGACCCGTTGCTACGAGGTCAACAAAGGCGAGACCACCAAAGTGATGAACCAATGTCTGCAACTGGTAGATCAGGCCAAAACCTTCCGGGAGATGAAGCGAGCCCGCAAGAAGGCCATCCGGATGTTCCGAGAGATCCAGGTCGATAAGACCAGAAATCCTATCAAGGTGGCTATTCTGGGAGAGATCTACGTAGTGGTGGAGAGCAGTATCAATTTCAGTATCGAGGAGCTTTTGGGAGATATGGGAGTTTTTGTCTTCCAGCCCTCCGGCCTCTATGAATGGCTGAAACATCTGGTCAGGCTGGACTTCACAGCCAAGAAGGCCGTCACTCTGGCCAAACCGTACTTGAAGTACACCACCGGGGCCAAGGACCAATACACCATCGGTTATACCATCAAGTGCTCCCAAGAAGGCTACGATGGGGTAATCCACCTCTATCCCTTCACCTGTATGCCTCAGACCATGGCCCGCACTATCCTGGACACGGTGAGCAGGGATTACAATATCCCGGTTTTGAACATTTCCCTGGACGAACATTCTGGAGAGGCTGGATTCCTTACCAGAGTGGAGGCCTTTATTGACCTTCTGGAGAGACGAAGGGTCCAAAGGATGCAAAAGGCCAGCCTCCTCGAGGCCCGGGCCATCTGAGAACCCTTGGTACCTCTGTCTGCTGAGGCAAACTGGGCTGACTTCCCTACGGCCCTTTCCCATGGCCAAAGCGGAGGGATTCTGCGGAGAACTGCCTCGGTCTCTCCCGGCCTCTCGCCGCAGGCTTCAACATCCCAGACGTCAGATTCTCCTGGGTATGGTTGATGCCTTCAGGAGAAATCTAGTCAAAGAGGTCTATAACAGGATCTACATAGGTGTTTCTATAGACATCTAAAAGGCCATTTTTATCAATCTTCAGCTCGGGAACGGGCAGGCAGATAAAGGAAAGGGTCATAAAGGGTGACTCTAAAGAAGAGCCCAGCTCTTTGACCGCCCGGTGAAGAGAGGAGACATCCTGATACAGTTGCTCCGCTGAGACATTGGCCATGAGACCCGCTACAGGCAATTTTACTCTCCCCTTCACCTCTCCCCCGTCCACAGCTACCAGACCACCCTGAAGGCGAGCGATCTCATTGACCGCAAAAGCCAGGTCCTGGTCATTGGCTCCAACCACAATGATGTTGTGCTCATCGTGAGCTACACTGGTAGCAATAGCTCCCCTTTTCAGGCCGAAAGACCTGATAAAGCCCTTTGAACATCTGCCTTCACCCTGGTATCTCTCCACTACGGCTATTTTTAGTATGTCTCTCTCCAGGTCAATCTTTATCTCCCCATGCTTTATATCCAGGAATTCGTTACGGTAGAAGGAAGTTATCTGTCCATCCACCGCCTCAATCACCCGTACCTGGGCCTTCCTGGCCGACCCCTCTACCCTGAACTTGAAATCTTCAGCGCTCAGCTTTCGGTTCAGCTTAAAGCTGTTCAAACAGAAGTCAGGCACCTGTATCGGTACCGGGTCATATTTGATCTCATGGTCCGCATAGACAACTTCGCCAGCACTTATGACCATAGCCACCTTAAATTCCTCCAGGTCCTCCAGAAGTACCAGATCGGCATAGCGCCCTGGAGTAACACTCCCCAGTCTGTCCTCCAGTCCAAAGTGCTGAGCAGAATTGATAGTGGCCATCTGAAGGGCCTCAAGGGGATGGATACCAGCATCCACAGCCAGACGGAGGCAATGGTCGATCTCTCCTCTATGGAAGATGTCCATCACCTCCAGGTCGTCCGGACCAAGGACAAATTTTCGGGTATCCTTGACTTTCTCCTTGATTCCTCCCAGAATTTCCACCAGGTTTTTGGCCGCTGAGCCCTCTCTGACAATAACTGTCATCCCTCGGGACAGCTTTTGGAGAGCCTCCTCTTGAGTAATTGATTCGTGACAGGAAGAGACGCCGAAATAGGCCGCCTGATCCAGTCTTCTTTCCTTGAAGTTGGGGCCCAGGTGGCCCTCGATGTTGAGATTCAGCTTTTTGACTCTTTGGCAGGCCTCAATGAAGTCTTGGTGCGAAGAGAAGAAGTAGGGAGAGACCTCGCCCAGCCCGATAATATCTCCTTTATAGCCCTCAAACTGACCCTTTTCCAGGAGCTGGGTTAGAATCCAATCCGGGACGGTAAAGAAAATCCTGACCCTGGCCTGACGGGCTTCTTCAATCATATAGGTCAGACCCTTCACTCCCAGAACCATAGCGATCTCGTGAGGATCTGCTACTATGGTAGTAGTTCCTCTTTTGATTATCTCATGGGAGAGGGTCAAGGGAGTCATCATGGAACTTTCGATATGGACATGGGAATCGATGAAACCTGGAGCCAGATACTTTCCTGAGGCATCGATGACCTGCATATCTTCCGGCAGTTCCTCCACTTGACCCACCCTGGCAATCTTGTCTCCTGAGATGAGAACTTCCGCCTCTATTACTTCTCCCCGGAACACGTCCACTACCCTGGCATTGCGAATAAGGATATGGCTGGATTGTCCTGCCACTCAATTTCTCCTTTCCACTCGCCTGAGCAGCCTCTGATAATCCTGCTCATCGTCCACATCAAAAATGACTGCGTCCGAATCGACCTGGACCCGCACCACCCGCTCGGCATGACGTCTGATGACCCCGCTTCCACTGACGTCTCCCTCCAGAGCTTTCAACTCCCCAAAGAGTTCCCGGCCGAAAAGCACCGGGTGACCTCTTTTATCTCCGTAGAAGGGAGCCACGATAGTACTGCCCGTTTCTTCATATTTACCGATCACCAGATCAATAATTTCGTGACCAACCAGGGGAGTATCGCTCAACATAAACAGAGCCGCCTCCGCTTCCTGGTCTATGGACTCCAGCCCTCTTTTTATGGAGCTGCTCTGGCCTTTGCGGTACTGAGGATTATCCACGATTTTGACCTCATATCCCTTCAAGTACTCTTTAATCTGTTCCCTGGCACAGCCCAACACAACCACTATCTCGCTGACCCTGGATCTGAGCAGACTTTCCAGGGCGATCTGGATAATCTTCTTGCCCTGGACATCAAGAAGCTGCTTAAGTCTGCCGAATCGGTCCGAACTTCCCGCCGCCAAAAGGATGGCCGAGACCCTTCGGTGGATTGATCCACTCATTTCAGCGTCCGCTCATTGCAGCAAGGCAAGAGTTGATACTGGAAACTGATGGCATCCCTGGGGCACCTGGTCTGGCAAAGGCCGCAGATGTCGCACTTCTCCGGATCTACCACCAGTTGGTCACCCACTATGGCCAGAGCATCATAGGCACAGCTCTTCACACACAGGCGGCAGAGATTGCACTTTTCCTGATCTATCAGGGGCGGTGAAGTGTAGCGTATTCTTCCTACTCTGTGGAAGAGGCCGACAATGTCCGAAGCTGAGCTGTACCCGTGCTGGTCCAAAAAGGACTCCAGGCCCTGGATGACTCTGGTGTAGGTTTCCACACCATTTAAGATAGCCGCGGTCAGGAGCTGGACTGCTGAGGCCCCGGCCATCATCATCTCCACTACGTCGGTCCCTCTGGAAATACCTCCCACTCCGATAACTGGAATTTCGACACTTTGGGATATCTCGTAGACATACCGCACCGCCAGGGGTTTTAGGGCCGGGCCGGAGAGCCAGCCATATCCTGTCGGACTGCCCAGGCGAGGTAGGACCCGCTCCACATCGATGGAAAGGGTGGGGCCAAGGGAATTAATAGCCACAATGGCATCGGCTCCCGCTTTTTCCGCGGCTATGGCCATGGCTTTCACATCAGGAATGTTGGGGCTCACCTTAACCCAGATTGGAACATCCAGATGACGCCTGGCCACTTTTATGGGCTCAATAAGAAGAGCCAGATCGTCTCCCAGATAGTGAGTAGAGAGCTCCACAGCATCCGCATAGGGCTTGACCCGGGGAGCAAGATCGTCGATCTGCTGGGAAGTGTATCCCAGACTAACTATAAGGGGCAGGCCCAATTCCCTGGCCTGAGGTAAAACCTGGTTCACCCAGATCTCCGGGGAGATTTCGCCCCACAGCTCACAGTTAAAGAAAGCCCGGTCGACCTGAGCCAGGTTGGGCAGTGGGTCCCGGGCTGCTTCGGTGGAGACGGTCTTGGTAACCATAGCCCCTACTCCGCTGGAAGCCACTTTCCTCATGGAGTCCAGGTCTCGGACCAGGGTTCCTGCCGCCGGCATGACCGGATTTTTCATCTTTATGCCGCAAACCTCGATCTCCAGATTCGCCATAGCTAGATCTCTCTCATCTTCTGCCAGATCCGGGCAGTTACCTTTTTTACTTCTGCTCTGACTTTCTCTTCTTCCACGGTCAGCAGGCGACCTTCTTTCATTAGAACCCTTCCATTTACTATGGTAGTAGTCACTCTCATATCCTCCAGGCCCAAAATAAGATGGCTGAAGAGGTTATCGGTGTTGATCTCGGTGGGAGGATCATAACTAATTATGATCACATCGGCCAGATTTCCCACCTCTATGACACCCAATTTGGGCGCAAAGAAGATACCAGCAACCCTGGAGTTGTTAAGGACCATCATTTCCACGGCCTGATCAGGAGGAAGAACTCTGGGGTCAGAACTCTGATGTTTGTGAAGAAGATAAGCAAAGTATGTCTCCAGGATCATATTCATGCCCATGCCATCGGTACCAATAGCAGGTCTCAGGCCTTTCTCCCACATCCTGGCTATGGGGGCGGCACCGACGGCGTTATTCATGTTGGAGCGAGGGTTATGTACTATCTTGGTGTCGGTCTGGCCCAGAATATCCAGTTCTTTATCGGTCACCTGAACACAATGGGCAGCAATGGTCTTCGGTCCCAGGATACCAAACTCTTCCAATCTACTGGTAATAGTCTTGCCGTACTTCTTATGGCAGTCCTCCACATCCGTCCTGTCTTCAGCCAGATGAAGATGGAAGCTCACCTCTTTTCCGCTCACCGAGTCCCGACACTCTCCCAAAGTATCGTCAGAAAGAGTCAAGGAAGCATGGAGTCCAAAGGAACCAGAAATCATTCCCTCTCCGTGCTCCTGACACCAATCCAGGTGGCGAAGGTTCTCCTCTATTCCTTCTCGAACTGATTGAGAACCGTGGCGGTCAGATACCTCATAAGACAGACAGCCCCTAATCCCCACCTCTTTCAGAGCTCGAGCAATAGCCTCCAGACTTCCTGTAGCACAGGAAGGGCTGGCATGATGGTCTATTATAGTTGTAGTTCCACATCTTACTGCCGCTATCAGCCCCGCCAGGGCGCTATAGTAAATGCCTTCCCCATCCAGAGCTCTATCCAATCTCCACCAGAGGCGCTCTAAGATCTGGAGAAAATTAGAAGGTGGCGCAAAGCCGAAAGGCATTCCTCTGGCCAGAGAGCTATACAAATGGGAGTGGGCATTGATCAGGCCGGGCATGATTAGTCCCCTGCCCGCATCAATAAATTCCGACTGAGGATATCTCTTTTGGAGTAGCCTGGTGATACCAATATCTTGAATAAGGTTACCTTCGATCAAAAGACAGCCATCTTCCAGAAGCTTTTCTGCAGAACTGAAAGGGACCAGGAAACCGTTTCCCACCAATAACTGTTTGGCCAAAAGTGTCACCTCGTGAACTACGCCCACCTTAGAGCATGGATTTCCTGAGTAATTGTGCCCGAGGATCAGCTCCCCAGGCTTAAGCTCCTCTGTCCGCACCGGTATATTAGCTGTGCTACATTGTCGGCATCCTGGTGCAAGTATTTATTAAGACTAGCTATGACGCTGATGAGGAAAGACAGAAATTTGACCTGATAGGGCCGAACGTTACCCCAATATCACCTCTCAGCAGCAAGCTGGATCGCTTCAAATATCTTCTTATAACCAGTGCAGCGGCAGAGATTGCCGGAAACGGCTATTTTTATCTCCTCCAGAGAGGGATGAGGATTTTCCAGGAGCAGGGCTTTGGCCGACATGAGCAGTCCTGGAGTACAATAGCCACACTGCACTGCTCCTTTCTCCAAAAAGGCCTCCTGGAGAGGGTCCAACCTCCCATTGCGGAAGAGGCTCTCCACGGTAAGGATCTCCGCCCCCTCCACTGTGGCTGCCAGGACCAGGCAACTGGTCACGGCCAGGCCATTTAAGATCACCGTACAACTGCCACAGTCTCCTCGGCCACAACCCTCCTTAGTTCCCCTTAGACCCAGAGTGTCCCGTAGGAGGTCGATGAGTCTCTGGTCGGAGCGAACGCGCACCCGCACTGGCTCCCCGTTCAACCTAAAAGAGATCTCCCGAAACAGAGCTTCTTTGGATCCTTTCCTCTGAAAATACATCTTAAATTTTATGCTCCTTTGCGTCACCCGTGGCATGACGGTTTCCTGAGAACTTCAACCTTGTTATCATGATTATCGTGACGCCACCAGGCACGTCTCACAAAACCCCACCGACATAACAGATGAGACGGTTGCTGAGGGAGAAGCATGGTCCCATGCACCTCATAGTACCTCACCGGCTATCTCGCTGAGGGCCCTCTCCAGCAGAACCCCTACTATCTCCCGGCGGTATTCGACCGATCCCCGAATGTCACTGATGGGACTTATTTCTTCCTGGGCCCTGCGATTCGCCTCCTTGAGCAGGGCCTGAGTGAGCCTCTCCCCCTGCAGGAGTCCCTCGGTATGGAAAAGTCTCAGAGGAGTAGGGGCTACCGAGCCCACGGCTATCTTGATCCCGGTTAGAAAACCTCTTTGGGCCTGACCCAGAGCGGCCAGGCTGGCTATGGAGATGGCCATGGCATTTCTTTGGCCCAGCTTGTAAAAGATCTGGTAACAGTTTTCAGGAGGCAGAGCAAAACTGATCTCCGTGACTACCTCTTGAGGATCAAGGAGGGTCCGTTTGGGACCCATAAAGAAGCTGGAAAGGGGAATCTCTCGAGATGAGCTCTTCTTTTTTAGGGTGAGCTGGGCTTCCAGCACTAAAAGAGGAGGGGCCAGATCCGCTGCCGGGGAGGCGGTAACCAGATTACCTCCAATAGTGCCCAGATTTCTGACCTGGGGAGATCCGATGGACTGGGCTGCCTGAACCAGGAAAGGAACCTTCTCCCTTAAGAGAGAGGATCTCTCTACAGTGCGATAAGTCAGAGCGGCGCCCAGTTTTATCCTTCCATCCTCACATTTGAGATCCTGGAGCTCGGAAAGATGGGCAAGGCGGATCAGTCGGCTTATGTTCCTGGCCCCAGAGCGGTATTCCACCAGAAGATCGGTCCCCCCGGCCAGAAGGCAGGTGTCTGGTATCCCCTCTTCTAGAAGATGCAGAAGTTCGGAGAGGCTGGAGGGCTGGTAGAACTCAAACATTGAGATCTCCCTTGAAAATAACCCAATTTTCATGCGACGTGGTGCGCCGCGGTGCATGGGCGATTCCCTTGTCCTCCCGAAGAGCCTGGTCCTGAAAATCCTTCTCCTGGAGGGTCTTCTCCGGAAGAGTTTCCTCCCTGACGTCCTTCCCTTGAAACTCCTTCTCCTTAAGGGCCCGCACTACCTTCTCAGCAGTTACGGGCAGCTCATCGATCCATACACCCACTGCATCATGGACGGCTGCGGCTATGGCCGGGGCAGTGGAGATGGTAGTCATCTCTCCCACTCCCCGAGCCCCATAGGGACCGTGACGATCGGGAACCTCCAGGATGGCCGATTCTATGTCGCAGACGTCCAGGGAGGTAGGAATGTCGAAGGTGGCCAGGTCCGGGGTGAGGGTTTCTCCCTCTTTCAGGATTATCTCTTCCATCAGGGCATAGCCCTGACCCATCACCACTCCACCCTCGATCTGACCCTCTACCTGAAGAGGATTAATAGCCCGGCCCACATCATGGGCCGCATAAACCTTCTTGAGGTCCACCTGGCCGGTCCTCTTGTCCACCACCACCTCGGCCACCTGAGCGCCGAAACCAAAACTGTAGGCCGGGATGCCCTCTCCTGTCTCTGGATCCAGAGGGGTGGTGGGAGGGGGAACATAGGTGGCCCGGCCGATGACAGAAGCCATACCCTCTGTCTCACCTTCCATAGATAGAAACTCCTGAAGAATATTGGACCAGTTGTAACTGGTGTGGCCAGGGTATCCCGGGGGACGTTTCCATTTTCGGCTGTCCAGTAGTTGCTGCAGGTTTTTCTTGAGATCCAGGCAGGCCAGGCGCACTGCATTTCCAGAATTAAAAGTCTGCCGGGAAGCCGAGGAGGATCCAGCATTGGGAGTCACCGAAGTATCGGGGTTAGTATATTCTACATTCTCCATAGAAATGGCCAGCTCCTCTGCCGCGATCTGACAGAGGATGGTCTCCACTCCCTGTCCTTGATCTACAGCACTTATCTTCAGCCTGACCTTGCCAGGCATAAGCTCCACCTCTGCGGAGGAACTATCCACGTAGCCGCTGCCATAGCCCACATTCTTAAATCCGGCAGCAATGCCTATACCATAAAATCTATCCTTACCTGCTTCCTTGTTCTGGCGATAGCGCTTCTCTTTCCAGTTAGATAGGCGGACTACTTCATCCAGACAGACAATCTGACAGTTATCTACATCAGCCAGGTAACCAGTAGCAAATTCGCTCTTGCCGACCATGGCGTTGCGGCGACGAAACTCGTATTCATCCATCCCGAGAGCCGCAGCTAACTTATTCATTTGCATCTCGCTGGCGAAGGTGACCTGGGGACAGCCGAAAGCCCGCATGGCTCCGGCAAAGGTGTTGTTGGTGTAGACGGCGTAGGCGTCGATTTTGACGTTGTCCACTTTGTAGGGACCGGAGGCATACATGGCCATGTTCTGGACCACCGCGGCACCGCTGGAAGCATAGGCTCCCGTATCAGCTATAATCTCTGCCTCCCAGGCCAGAAGACGCCCTTCCCGGTCTACTCCGCTCTTGTAACGCATATAGGCAGGGTGGCGCTTGGCCGTGGATAGGATAGACTCCTCCCGGGAATAGGTCATCTTAACTGGACGCCCGGTCTTGAGGGCCAAAAGGCCGATCAGAATCTGTACCGAGATATCTTCCCGGCCTCCAAAGGCGCCTCCGGTTTCAGCCAGAACTACCTTGACCTTCTCCTCCGGCAGGCCCAGGGAGCGGGCGATCTGGTGCCGATCGATATATACACACTGAGTAGCTACGATGATGACCAGATCTCCAGTATCCTCGACATAGGCAATGCCTGATTCAGGTTGCAAGTAAGCATGTTCCACGCAAGGGGTCCGGTAGTTACTTTCTATGACCAGATGGGCCTCCTGAAAAGCCTTCTCCACATCGCCTTTGCGGATCTTATAATGGGTCAGGATATTACCCTTCTCATGAACCCGAGGAGCATCAGGTTTCAGGGCCTGGCGGGGATCGGAGACCACGGGGAGGGGATCATAATCTACCTGGATAAAGGAGAGGGCTTCCTGAGCTATCTCCTCCGATTCGGCGGCCACTACGGCTACCGCATCTCCCCTAAAGCGCACTTTATCCTGGCAGAGGACGGGCTGATCGGCAATCATGTGGCCGAAAAGGTTGCGGCCAGGCACATCCTGAGCGGTAAGTACAGCTCGCACTCCTTCCAGCTCTCTGGCCCGACTAACATTAATTTTCTTGATCAGGGCGTGAGAATAGCGGGAGCGCAGGGCTTTAGCATAAAGCATACCCTCCAGGTAGAAATCCTGGGGATAGCGGGCCTGCCCGGTGACTTTGGCCAGACCGTCGACTCTTCTGATACTTTTACCCACGATTTTCATGGCAGGATTCTTTCCTCATTTTATCACTGCTATACCTTCGATCTCAATCAGAGCCCCTTTGGGCAGACCGGCTACCTGAACGCAGGAGCGAGCAGGGGGCTCCCGATCGAAATAGGAGGCATAGATCTCATTGACTTTGGCAAAATCATCCATATTGGCTAGAAAAATAGTAGTCTTCACCATGGCGTTTATGGAAGTTCCCGCATCTTCCAGGAGAGACTTCAGATTTTCCAGAACCCGGCGGGTCTGTTCTTCTATTCCCCCTTCCACCATCCGGTTGGTCTCCGGATGGATGGGTATCTGGCCTGAAATGTAGATAAGGCTGCCCACTCTTACGGCCTGAGCGTAGGGGCCGATAGCCTTGGGAGCATTTTTGGAAACAACTGCTTCCCTGTCCACTAATCTCCTTCCTGACTGGTCCTCTGATGGAGCTTTTCTCTTACGTCTTCAATATGGGGCTCTACAGATATCAGGGTACCTTTGGCCTTCATGGCACTCTGGATATCTTTGAGTCCATTGCCTGTCACCACATGACAGATCACTTCGCCCCGATCCATAAATCCTTCCTCCAGAAGTTTGGGTATGGCGGCAAGTCCAGCTACTCCGGCGGGCTCACCAAAGACGCCTGCTTTCTCCCCCAGCACTTTAATGGAGTTGATAATCTCCTCATCGCTCACCGTAACCATAGTGCCCCTGGACTCCCGAATGGAATTCAGGGCTTTGATATAGTTGCGGGGTTTGCCTACGGCAATGCTGTCAGCAATGGTGTCAGGTATGATGGTTTCCAGCTTTTCTCCAGTGACAAAGGATCGATACACTGGACTGGCCCCTTCGGCCTGTACCCCCACCATGCGGGGAAGTTTCCGGGTCAGGCCCAGCTCATAAAACTCCTTAAAACCCTTCCAGGCTCCGGCGATGGTGCATCCATCGCCTACAGAGAAGATGGCTACGTCAGGGGGCTCCCAGTCCAGTTGCTCACATATCTCCAGACCTACTGTCTTTTTCCCCTCTATCAGGTAGGGGTTAGTGGCAGCGTTACCGCTGTACCAGCCCCACTCCTCACAGGCATCCATGCTTAAATCATAGGCCTGGTCGTAGGTGCCGTTCACCAGGATAACCGTAGCCCCAAAGATGAGGAGCTGAGCGATCTTGGCCTGAGGCGCTTTCTGGGGCACGAAAATGAAACTTTCGAGTCCCACTGAAGCCGAAAGGCCAGCCAGGGAAGAGGCAGCATTTCCGGTA
The DNA here is from genome assembly GCF_013281975.1 of Candidatus Hakubella thermalkaliphila. Lineage (GTDB taxonomy): Bacteria > Actinomycetota > Humimicrobiia > Hakubellales > Hakubellaceae > Hakubella > Hakubella thermalkaliphila. Next base: position 14,524 of record NZ_BLRZ01000030.1, read on the forward strand.
GAGGCACAGGCAATAGTCCGGGAGCCCTTCTCCAGAGCTCTGACCGCTCCCACCGCGGAAGCTCTATCCTTGAAAGAGGCGGTGGGGTTTCTGCCGTCATCTTTGATCAGAATGCTCTTGAGGCCATAATAGCGACCTAATCGCTCCACCTGATAGATAGGAGTCCATCCCACCTGCAGATAGAAGCGCAGATCGAAGCGGCTAAGAGGCAAAAGGTCCCCGTATCTCCAGATGGAATAGTCAGATTTACTCCTTAACCTATCTCTGGTCACGGTCTTTTTGACTGCTTCATAGTCATATCGAATATCCAGGATTCCCTCTCGCCCGCAGCTCAGACAGGTGTACTCCGTGTCCTCCTGCTGGTATTCTCTTCCACAGATAACGCAAACAAGCTTTTCTACCTTAGCCAAATCTTTCCTCTCCCTTGAAAATAACCCAATTTTCAGGCGACGTGGTGCGCCGCGGTGCATGGGCGATTCCTTTTCCAATATAAACAGCCGGGAGTCCCTGGCCACTCACTCCCACAATTTTATCTCGGAAGCATCCCAAAATTTGTGATTTTTAACTAACCCTACAGCGATACTTAAGAATCTTGGTTCAATGTGTAGGGCAATTTCTTTAATTGAGCCACAACATATTGTAGGTATTCAGGTAAATGACGTTGTAGGGCTAATTTGCCATGATGTAACCATCTCCCGCAAACCATGAAAATATGGGCTATTTTCCAAGTAAACCTTGGGCATCTTTTGAATCATCAAGCAACTGCCACAGCGCACAAGCCCGCCGGGGAAGCGCAGGGTCTCTCTACTCCTCTCGTGCGTACGGCTGCATCAATGCCTCCGGGGCTCCGATTCGCTTGCGCATGGTCTCGCCGGCGCTGAGCAGCAAGACTAAAATAGTGAGGATAAAGGGCAACATATTCAGCAGGTTCGGCGAAATGCCCAGAGGTTGTAGACGAAACTGCAAGACCCGCACCCCGCCAAACAGGTAGGCCCCGACCAGCGCCCGCGCCGGGTCCCACATGGCAAAGATGGTCAGGGCGATCACAATCCAGCCGGCGCCGGCGGTCATGCCCTCGATCCAGGCCGGGGTATGGGCAAGCGAAAGATACCCCCCGCCCAGACCAGCCATGACCCCACCAAAGAAGACGGCCAGATAGCGCACCGCCACCACATTCACACCGAGGGCATCGGCGGCGGCCGGGTTTTCGCCAACTGACCGCAGAGTAACCCCCCAGCGCGTCTTGTAGAGCACAAACCAGAGTACCGGCACCAGAATCACAGCCAGATAGACCAGGGGATCAAAGCGGAAGAAAAGCGAGCCGAGAACCGGGAGATCGCTTAGTACCGGCAAGGTTACTGCTCCCAGTCGGGCTGCCGGCGGCTGCCCGATATAGCGCTTACCCAGCATGCCACTCAGGCCTAACCCCAACATGGTCAGTCCCAATCCGGAGACCACCTGGTTGACGCGCAGAGTGACACTGGTGAAGGCATGGAGCAAGGCCAGCAGTCCACCCACCAGTGCCGCCGCCACCACACCCAACCACACATTGCCGGTGGCGTGTGTCACGCCAAAGCCTGTCATTGCTCCCATAATCATCATCCCTTCTATGCCGAGATTTAACACCCCGGACCGCTCGGCATATACCTCACCCAGAGTTCCAAAGAGTAAGGGAGTTCCTGCGGGAATAGCAACTCGCAGAACAGACAGAACAAAGTCCACCATTAAGGTTCAGGCCTCCTCTTCAGACGAATCTGATAGCGAGTGAACAACTCGCCGCCCAGCACAAAAAGTAGAATCACACCGTTGAAGATGTGGATGGTAGCCACTGGCAACCCCAGGGCGATTTGAATGGAATGTCCCCCTACCAGCAGCCCTCCCAACAGAAAAGCTGTCAGAATCGCTGCCAGCGGATTAAGACGGGCCAGCCAGGCCACAATGATGGCGGTAAAGCCATAGCCGGGCGAAATGCCTGCTGGGTAGTGCATGCGATGGTGAATGCCGGCTACCTCCCCTACCCCGGCCAGCCCGGCCAGCCCACCGCTCAGCAGCATCACCAGCAGCACGATCTTGGTGTAGTCCATACCGGCATAGCGGGCAGCAGTCGGATTCTCCCCTGTAACCCGGATCTCGTACCCCAACCTGGTGCGCCTGACCAGCAAGTACACCAACACCGCCAACAGGAGAGCCAGCAGTAGAGTCAAGTAGTGGATGCGGGTGTTCAGCAGACGCGGCAGTTGGGCCGCAGGGGAGAATTTTGAGGTAAGGGGGAAGCCCATTTCTTCCGGCCCCCTCCAGGGACCATAGACCAGATAATTCACCGCCTCGCTGGCCACATATACCAGCATCAAACTGGTGAGCACTTCATTGGCCCGAAAGTAAACCTTGAGGAGAGCGGGAATTAACCCCCACAGTGCGCCACCCACAAACCCAGCCACAAACATAGCTGGTAAGAGCACTCCGGCTGGCAGATCAGGAAAAGTTAGCGCCACACCGGTGGCGGCGATTGCCCCCATCAACAATTGTCCCTCAGCCCCGATGTTCCACATCCGCGCCCGGAAAGCCAGCGTCAGCCCCACTCCGACCAGCATGAGTGGGATAGCCTTAACTATAGTTTCAGATAGCCCAAACAGGCTACCGAATGCGCCCATAAAAATTCGCCGATAGACAAAAAGGGGGTCAACGCCCACTACCCCAAAGAGCACCCCGATTGCTAACAGGGCCAGCAAAATAGACAAAATTGCTGCCAGAACCTCCATCCGGAGTGAGGGATAGAGTCGCCGCTCAATCCAGATATATCGCTGACCTTTCATACTGCCTCTCCAACCGTCGAGCGATATGTGCCCGCCATCATGAGTCCAATTTTCTCCAAATCTACCTCTCCGGCTGGCAGGATGCCCATAATTTGACCATTAAACATCACAGCAATGCGGTCGCTGAGTGTCAACACTTCTTCCAGATCTTCGGAGATAAGCAGGATCGCTATTCCTCGATTGCGCTGGTCCAGTAGCAATTGCCGGATAGTCTCGGTAACACCCACATCCACTCCACTGGTGGGATGCGCGGCGATCAACAGTACAGGCGCCCCGGAACACTCGCGTGCTAGAAGGGTGCGCTGGATGTTACCCCCGGAAAGAACTCTGACTAGTGTTTCCCGGCTGGGAGTGCATACCGCATATTGGGCAATCAGATCATCCGCATATCTGGTAATCGCTGTCCGATTTAGAAAGGGACCTTTGGTAAAAGGGGCGTAGCGGTAATTCTTCAAAATCAA
>NZ_BLRZ01000031.1 GCF_013281975.1 Candidatus Hakubella thermalkaliphila
AATCTCAGAAAGCACCTTCTCCAGCAAATAGCGACCGAGGCCCTTCCCCCTATTCTCCTCTCTGATGTAAAAGCTATTTATCACCGCCAGATTTTCTTCTGACCAGCTTCGCAGGAGCTGGCAGACTCCAATAAGGCGATCACCATCATCCCACAAAAGATAGATCCTTCCGTATTTGGCCATAACCGGCAGAAATCCCTCATTTAGCGCAACCGGGCCGAAGGTGGATTTTTCCAATTCGGCCACCTCAATAAGGAGAGATCCAGTTAGCTCCTCAACCTTCTCTATCTTCATGGGATAGCCAGTATCATCTTACTTTTGGCTTGCTCCTCCCCGGTAAAAGGCGTAGGGCAGAAGTTCTCTCAACTTTAATACTTTTATCTCTCCTTTGAGGTTGCTCATGATCACCTTTATATCCGGAGAGAACTCAACCAGGACCTGCCTGCAAGCGCCACAGGGAGAAACTATCTCCCTCTGTTCGTGCTCGAGGGCTTCCTGAGAGCCACCAACCACGGCAATCTTTACGAACTCTCGCTCTCCCTCGCCTACTGCCCGGAAAACAGCGCTCCTCTCAGCACATACGGTCAGACCATAGGAAGCGTTTTCTACATTACATCCAGCATAGACCTTGCCCTTTTGGGACAGAAGGGCAGCGCCGACCAGGAACCGGGAATAAGGAGCATAGGCTTTGAGTCTGGCTTCTCTGGCTACCTGAACAAGATCTTCATCTGAAATCATCAAAGTCCTCCTCCGCGTCCATCCGTCTGACTGATAAGCTCCCACTGTCATCCACTACCCGCTCAATTATACGTACAGCTTTACAATTTGAAAGATAAGCAGGGTAATCAGAATCCCCAGAATCCCACCTGATGCCACTTCGAAAAGACTATGGATATCGCTTTCCAGCCTGCTCTGGGCCACCAGAAGAGCCATCAAAAGGCCCAGACTGGCAATGATGTAGCTCTGCGACACCAGGGTAATGAGGGTGAAGGCTGAAAAGGCCAGAGCGCTGTGACCGCTGGGAAACCCTCCGCTCAAGGGAGTACCTCTTCCGGTCACTGCTTTCACGGAAATGATCAAAATGACCACGATGAGGAAAACGGCTACGGTCAAATAGGGACTGGATTGGGCGACCCTCTGAATAACCATACTGGCCAGGGGATTCAGCCGGTTAAAGAAAAGGAAGTAACCGATCACCACTGCCGAGAGGCTGGCCACCAGAACCGCTCCTGCGGCCACGTCCTTGGCTATTTTGGCCAGAGGGTGCTCGAAAACCAGATAGGTATCTACGGCTGTCTCGATAGCCGTATTGATGAGCTCGGCTACAATCACCATGGCTATGGTCAGGATGAGCACCATCATCTCCACTCTGCTCAGGTCCAGAAAAAGGCTTACTCCCAGAACCATCAGAGCAGCAGCAAAATGAATGCGTAGATTTCTTTGGGTCCGGAGGACATAAATGATTCCCTCAATGGCAAAGTTCAGGCTCTCCACCAAATTTCTCTTTTTCAAATCTCAATCCTCCCCTCGGATTTGAGAGCCACCAGGATGCGGTCCTGTTTGGTGGACATGGCTTCTCTCTCTTCCTCTTCCTCTTCTTCATCCTCATACCCAAGTTGGTGAAGCAGCCCATGGATCAGAAGAAGAGCCAGTTCCTCTTCTAACGATGTACTAAATCTCTCACAGTTATCTCTGGCCACGGATGGACAGATAACTATCTCCCCAGAAATAACCTTCCTTTCTGTGTCCTTCTCCATGTTATGGGGAGAAAAGAGGAAAGATAGGACATCGGTGACGTCATCCGACCCCCGGTATTCCCGGTTCAGTTGAGCTATGGTTTCCGCATCCACAAAGGCAAAACTTAGTTCCTTGCGTCCTCGCATTCTCAATAGCCGGATGATGCGTCGGATCAGCTCCCGGACCTTCTTTTTGTCTATGGATACGTCGTTCTGAAGGTTATTTATCTGTATTTCCACCGGCGACTATCCTTTTGGGAGCGGGCTTGAGGGTCTCCTCCGGGTATTTAACCCGCACATGATAAATGCTTACGAGAACCTGACTGAAGGCGGATACTATCTTGTTAATCTCCCGCAGAGTCAGATTGCACTCATCTAACTGACCGTCGGCCAGCCGGTTGTAAATTATATCCCTGGTCATTTGCTGCAGGTGATTGGGGGTGGGAGAAGATAGAGATCTGGCTGTTGCCTCTACTGCATCAGCCAGCATAAGAATGGCCGCCTCTTTGGTCTGAGGTTTTCGGCCGGGATAGCGGAAGGTCTGCTCGTCCACGATCTCCTTATTCTTGAGCTTCTTCTCTCGATCGTAGAAGTAGGAGATGATGCTGGTCCCGTGATGCTGCTGGATGCAATCAATAACCACTTTAGGCAACCTTTCCTTCTCGGCTATCTCCACACCATCTTTCACATGATTGATAACGACCAGACGGGAGAGACCGGGATTGATATCATCGTGAACATTCTCCCCCAGCTGGTTTTCGGAGAAGAAATAAGGCCTCTTAAGCTTACCTATATCATGGAAGTAGGCCCCAACTCTGACCAGGAGGGAATCAGCCCCTATGGCCTCCGCCGCTGATTCAGCCAGGTTGCCTACAATAAGGCTGTGGTTGTAGGTGCCCGGAGCCTGAATGAGCAGTTTCTTCAAAAGAGGGTTGTTAGGGTTAATTAACTCCACCAGACTCATTCCGGTAGTGATACCAAAAGTGGATTCCAGAAAGGGCAAAGCTCCAATGGTAAAGATGGCGCCCACCACTCCATTTACCCCTCCCATGGACATGTTGTAAAGCAGGGCGGGGATATTATCAGTAAAAGGTATATTGGTCGCAAAGATCATATAGGCCAGGCTGAGGGCGGTGAGAACGCCACCTTTCATGATCTCCTGTCTGTAAGAAACCTGGGATACGAAGTAAGTAGCGAAGATGCCTCCCAGGAAATTGACCATGACGAAACTAAAATCGAAGCCCGTGGCAATGCCCGTGATCAGACTGACGAAGAAGACCTGGATAATGGAAAGACGAGCCTCAAAGAGAATGGTGGTCAACATGGCCACCGCCGAGACAGGAATGAGATATCCCCAGAAGCTGGCATGAACATCGCTCAGGACAGCAAAGAGTTTGGCTACGGCCGTAAAGACAATAGTTACCAGGGCTAGCAGAGCCAGCAGCCTGGGACTTCCGTAGATCTCCTGGTTGAACTTTCTCATATAGATGAACAGAATAGCTGATCCTCCGGCCAATAGCAGGAAGGTAGAAAGAGCACGCTTCCAATCGAAACTCTGCTGAAGCAGGCCCAGCTTTTCCAAAATCAGCATGGTTCGGTCATCGCCAATCACCCCCTCCTGGACAATGAGCTCTCCTTTCTTGACGCTAATTATGACCGGAGATACGGAGAGACGGGCCTCCCTCCGGGCCTTTTCCGTCTCCTCATGGTCATAGTAAGCTGTAGGCCTGAGATAGTTCTTGACTATCTGGGTCACCACTGGAGCATCATCAGCAGAAATAGGAACACTTTCTACCACTCCCTGGACCTTGTTCTTCTGCTCCGGCAAGTCCGCCGAGGTGATCTTCTCTTCCATTATCCTTCGGGCCGCCTCGATGGCCCCGGCCTCTACCTCTTTAAGCTTTTCTGAAGGTAGAGCAAGAAGGTAATGCAGAGCCTCTTCGGAGAACAGACCCGGGAATCTGCTTTTGGCCAGATCCACCTTTTCTTCAAAGACTATCCCCTCCACCAGTTGAATTGCTCTAATCTGATCAAAGAAGTCCTGGATTTCTGACAGAGATCTGTCCAGAGCAGAGACGTCATAGGAGTAGATAAGCCCCACTTCTTCTTCGGCTTTCTCTCTCTGCTCCTCCGTCTGCTCCACATCTTCGAACTGAATACTCTTGTTGGCCTTGATGGTCTCGGGGCTGGGCTGCCCCAGAGCCACATCCAGTTTGGGTATAAAATCGCTGGAAAGAATAGCCATCAAAAGAGCGATCAGACCAGTAAAGACATAGATGCGACGGGCAGGGACACTCCAGGGGTGGATGTATTTACTAAATAAAGTCTTAAGACCGGAATACCAAGATAGAGAAGTCAATACTCATTCCTCTTTTTCCCTGTTATTCTTAGCTCTGGCTCTCTCCTCGTATTCACCATAGGCATTGACTATTCTCTGCACTAGTTGATGCCTGATGACATCCCGGGAGTCCAGGTAGATGAACTCTACGTCCTCCATATCTCCCAGAATCTCCCGGATTATTTTTAGTCCAGAGGTCCGCCCTTCCGGCAGGTCAATCTGGGTAACATCTCCCGTGATCACTGCTTTGGAGCCGAAGCCAAGGCGGGTCAAAAACATTTTCATCTGTTCGGCGGAGGTATTCTGGGCTTCGTCCAGAATTATGAAGGAGTCGTTCAGGGTCCTCCCCCTCATGTAGGCCAGAGGCGCTACTTCTATAGTTCCTCTCTCCAGGAGACGATGGAACTGCTCGGCCCCCATCATCTCATAAAGAGCATCATAAAGAGGGCGCAAGTAGGGATCTACCTTTTCATAGAGATCTCCAGGTAGAAAGCCCAGCTTTTCTCCTGCTTCTACCACCGGCCGCACCAGGATAAGCCGCTCTACCGCCCTGGTATTCAGGGCATTGACCGCCATAGCCATAGCCAGATAAGTCTTGCCGGTTCCGGCGGGCCCAATAGCAAACACGATCGTGTTATCCCGCATGGCCTTGATGTATTGCCTCTGGCCCAAGGTCTTGGCCCTTATCCCTTTGCCCTTGGACACCAGAATAGGCTCGTCAACGGACTGACCGGGCTTGAATCTATCCCTGCTCTTGACCATCTCGATGGCGTATCTTACGTTCTGAGGACTCAGTGTCTGACCCTGATTTAACTGAGAGATCAGCTCCTTGAATACGGCATCTACATCTTCTATCTGATCATCCTCTCCCATAAACTCGATGATATCGCCGATGACAAAGATATCCACATCGAAAGAGTCCTCGATGATCTTCAAAAGACTGTCCCGGTAGCCAAGGAGATCGGCCATGGAATGCTCACCATCCAGTTGGATTTCGATAGTTGATTTTCTTTTAACCAAATTGTTTTCTCCGGCCTATATTACCAAAATTATAGCACAGCCGCCGGGATTCCAGGCTACGAGAGAAGGCTCTCCACTATCTGACGGACTCTTTTACCATCTGCTTTTCCCTTGACCTCCTGCATCATCCGGCCCATGACCTTCCCCATCTCTCGGCTGCTGCTAGCTCCAGTCTCCTGGATCACCCGTCTGACCATAGCCTCCAGCTCTTCCTGGCTCAGTTGGACGGGCAGGTACTCCTCCAATATCTGCCTTTCCCTCTCCTCCTTATCTACCAGGTCTTTTCTGTCCGTCTTCCTGAACTCCTCCAAAGCCTGGTCTCTCCTTTTGATCTCCCGGCGTACTACACTCAGCACATCATCGTCGGAGAGATCGGAAATCCTCTTCTCCTTCTCCAGATTTTTTATCTCCGACAGGAGCAGGCGCATAGTGGAAAGTCTGATCTTGTCGCCCTTTTTCAAAGAGTTTTGCATGTCCTGGATAACTCTTTCCTTGAGCAACATTGGTAAACCTCCCTTGAAAATAACCCAATTTTCATGCGACGTGGTGCGCCGCGGCGCATGGGCGATTCCTTCTGGAGCGCTAAAAGGCTTCCTCTGAAGTAATCTTCCCCACTACCTCCTATAGATCAAGAGAAGGCTGGGGTCCTAACACCTCAATGGGACATAAAATGCAGCAACTCACCCTATACTCAAAACCTCCTCTCTTGGGTCCGGCGAGGCCACCAACTCTCCTTGCACCTCTGCTCCCCTTGTCGGTTGTTGATGGGCTCTACCACTGTGATCGCTGTCCCGGCGGCTCTGGGGTCCGGCGAGGCCACCAACTCTCCTTGCACCTCTGCTCCCCTTGTCGCCTTGACCAAAACTCTAGCCAGATCCCCCCTATGAAGAGCTCTCGGGCTCCAGAAGCTCACCCGAAGATAGTTATCGCTCATACCTATATAGCGTCCTTCTCCTGAGTCCTTCTCCACCAGGAGTTCCAGAATCTGTCCTACCTGAGTCTGTTTGAAATTCAGAGCCAGCTTTTCTCCCAGCTCCATCAGGCATCTGCTCCGGCGGCTCTTGGTCTCCTCTTCCACCTTTTCGCCGAGAGCCAAAGCCGGTGTGCCTGGCCTCTCTGAGAATTTGAAGACATGGAGCCTGGCAAAGCCGATCTTTCGCACCAACTCGCAAGTTAACTCAAAGTCCCTTTCCGTTTCTCCGGGAAAGCCCACCATGAGGTCTGTGGACAGAGCCAGGCCCGGGACTTTCTCCTGCATCTCCTGGGTTATTTCCACAAATTGATCAACCGTGTAGCTACGATTCATCTTCCTGAGCATCTCATCACTTCCACTCTGGAGAGGAATATGCAGATGGCGGCAGACTCGCCGATCCTCCATCACTAGAGACCTGAGATGCGGAGAGAGATAATTGAGCTCCAGGGAACTCAATCTGATTCGTGCTATTTCCGTCCTTTCCAGAAGGACTTTAATAAGCTCAGCCAGATCGCCCTCTCCGGTGTCCTGGCCAAATTTGCCGATGTTGGTACCGGTCAGAACTATTTCTTTACAGCCTGGCCAGATAAGGCCTTCCACCTCCTGGAGGATCTGATCAAGCCCCAAACTCCTGGGCTTTCCTCGCACCGAGGGCACGATGCAATAGGCGCACCCCTGATCACATCCTTCCTGAATCTTGACCAGAGCTCTGGTGTGAGTAAGCTCCAGAACCCTCCTCCTGTCCGGCGCTTTCAGAGTGAGGCTACCCTCCCACCTCTCCAGCTCTCTCCGAATATCCACTACAATCTTTTCTTTATCCTGGTTTCGGTAGAGGGAGGTGACCCCTGGTATGCTTCTGAGAAGCTCGGCCTGTCGGTCAGCATAGCACCCGGTAACGATGACCTCACCGCCCTTAGTATGAGAGATAGCCTGTCGGATGAGGTGCCTTGACTTGCGATCGCTCTGCTGGGTCACGGTACAGGTGTTAATAATACAGAGATGGGGATTTCCCTCCAGGGTAACGTGCTCTAATCCCAGCATCTCCAGCTCCTTGGTCATCCTGTCGGCTTCCGCCAGATTGGTGCGGCATCCTAAAGTGGAAACGTTGAACCTTATCCTACCCTTCATTATCCATCCATTAGCATCGCCGAAATTGAGACTCTTTTCACAGACTAAAGGCAACCTTCTCGGAGCTTATCGGAAATTGGAGAACCAGGATATTAGCGGAAAACACTCTTTATCTTCTGCAGAAAGTCGGGGGTGCCATCTCCTACATTTTCCCGTCTGATCTCCGCCAGCCTACGCAGAAGCTTTATCTCCTCCGATGACAGATCCTTAGGAGTTTCCACCACCAGTCTAACCTGGTGGTTCCCCCGACCATGACCGTTTAGATGAGGGATACCTTTTCTTCGTAACTTGATGGTCTCTCCAGTCTGAGTCCCAGGAGAGATGTAAAGACGCTCCGGCCCGTCCAGAGTCATCACCTCTATCTCTGCTCCCAATGCGGCCTGAGAGATAGAGATTTTCTCCTCAGACAGAACATCATATCCATCTCTGGTAAAAATCTCGTGGGGAAGCACTTCCACAGCTACATATAGATCTCCGTACTCTCCGCCTCGAAAACCAGCATTTCCCTTCTGGGAAAGCTTTAGCCTGCTTCCACTGGAAATACCAGCCGGGATATCAATTCGGAGTTTGGACTTCTGAGTGACCCTACCTGTGCCCCGGCATTCCGGACAGGGCCTCTCGATGACCTCTCCCCGACCCTCACATTGGCTACAGGTATGACTGGACACAAAGTCTCCCAGAATAGTCCTCTTATGAATTCTGACCTGTCCGGTACCCCAGCATTGGGGACACTGTATCAGACCTGCGTCCCCGGCACTTCCCCTACCATTGCATCCAGGACATCTAACCTGGCTTTCCAGAGAAATCTCTTTCTGCGTGCCGAAGGCAGCCTCCTCAAAAGTGATGACCGTAGTTATACCTGCATCAGAACCTCTGGACGAAGGTCTGGTCCTGGTCCCGGTGGCAAAAGGACTTCCAAAGAACATGTTGAAGACATCTCCGAACATGTCAAAAGTGTCAAACCCGAAGGGAGATCTGTATCTGGATTCCTCATAACCCAACTGCCCAAACTGATCATATCTTTGTCTCTTTTGAGGATCTGAGAGTATCTCATAGGCTTCGGTCACCTCTTTGAACTTCTCCTCACTTTCCGGATCGTCCCGGTTGACATCAGGATGATAAGCCCGGGCCAGCCTCCGATAAGCCTTCTTTATAGTCATCTCATCTGCATTACGGGGAACCCCCAGAACCTCATAGTAATCCCGTTTAGCCATACGTTCAGTCACCCTGATTAAGAGTATTGTTTAGATAGCTAGACCTGGAATGACTCCAGGTACTCGGTAAGACTTTTCTCGAAGAAGTGAATGGTAGATATAACTCTGGGATAGTCCATTCTGGTAGGTCCGATAACCCCCACCGTTCCAGACCTTCGCCCTCGGAACTTATAGTTAGTCAGCACAAAACTACAGTGCCGGAGTTCATCTCTTTCAATCTCTGCACCTATCTTGACCACAATCTTGTTCTCAGAGAGCTTATCTTGGAGGAGATTAAGGAGAAAATACTCTCGCTCCAGGATACCCAGAATAGACTGGACCTCACCCACATCGTAAAATTCAGGCTGCTGTAACATAAAGGATGTACCCGAAAGGAAAACTCTTTCTTCTTCGAAACCGGTAGTCTCCTGAGCCAGAATCCCCTTGACCTGGTTCACCAGGGGCCTTAGAAGAAGGTCAGAGCTGGATAGAGCTATGTCCGCCCCTTCTATCTTCTCCATGTCTATCCCACTGAATCTGGCATTGAAAAGCCCGGCCACCCACTGTAGATCCAGAGAATTAAAGGCCGACGGGTATTGGAATACCTTTTTGAGTATCCTTCCGGTGTCAGTAATCAGGACCATCATGGCCAACTTTTCTCCGATGGGCAAGAGCTCCAGATGCTTAAAGGTGCTGGTTTGGATGCTGGGCGCCATGATCAGGGCCACATGCCGGGTCACAGAGGCCAGGAGATCAGCCGTATCCTTTAAAAGTTTTTCTATCTCCACATCCCGCCTCTGGTAGAGGGTTCTCAGGTGGTTTACCCGGTTCATCATAGATGAACCCAATTCCTTGATGGAGTTGACGAAGAACCGATAACCCTTATCGGTGGGTACCCGGCCGGCTGAAGTATGAGGGTGGGTTAAATATCCCATACTCTCCAGAGCAGCCAGTCCATGGCGCACCGTGGCCGAACAGAGATTAAATCCGTACTCGGCCACGATAGTCTGAGAGGACACTGGCTCCGCGGTCTTGATGTAGTGCTTTACCACTGCTATTAATATTTCTGCCTTTCTCTTATCCAGATCCATTCCTACAGATTTCATTAGCAGTCCGCCCTCCGGAGTGCTATTTTCATAACCTATCATCGTAACATCACCCTGTCAAGGGAGCTCGGGAGGTAGGATCTCTGCAAAACTCAAGCTTTTTTAAGAAATTCAAAGAACCTTTTCCTCCTCTTTGAACCACGAAAGGGAGAAGAAACTTCTTCAAAGGCCTCTGGGGTCACAAGCTTACGGGGTTTCTGGCCGGCGTATTCTCCAGGTAACTCAAACTCTCGAAGACCCCAGGTAGCCACAGGCTTCGCGGGAGCCTGAGCCTCAGACATCTGCCCATTCCAGAGATCTCCCATCCACAAGTACTTGGTACTCTCAAACAAGTTCCAGTATCAGGCTATCCACCAGAAATCTACCCTTGTTAGTAAGGCAAACCTTTTCTCCCTCTCCTTCCACAAACCCTTCTTCTCTTAGTCTCTCCATCTTTTCCAAAAACTGCTTCCGTTCCAGAATCCCCTGGTATTTTAGCCAGTCCAATCCCTCAAATCCACTATTAGTTCTGAGCCTCAAGTATATCTCCTCCAGAAGTTCTTGCTCTGGGCTAAGCTCTTCCTGAAAGGATAGGGGCAACTGACCTGCTTTTACAGCAGCGATGAACCTTTTAGGATCCTCTATCCTGGAAAACCTCTTGCCCTCCAGGAAGGAGTGAGCGCCAGCTCCAAATCCCAGATATTCACCCCTTCTCCAGTAAGTCAGATTATGCTGACACTGAAAACCCGGCAGACAGAAATTGGAAATCTCGTAGTGCTGAAATCCTTCTCTTTCCAGAAGAGCCTGGCTGAGCTGCATCATCTCCATTTGGGTCTTCTCATCTACCAGGTATCTCTCACCCAAAACCTGATCCAACTCACCAGCATAAGACTGTTCTGTCTTAAATTTTAGGTCTTTTTCTATAGTTAGGCAATATAAGGAAAGGTGCTCCGGCTCTAGCGCCAGGGCAGATTCCAAAGTTCGTTGCCAGCCTGGCAGACTTTGTCCAGGCACCCCGAAGATAAGATCTATATTGATATTGTCAAAACCCGCTCTCCTCAAAAACTGGAAGGAGCGGATGGATTGCTCTACATCATGGCCCCGGCCCAATCGACGGAGGACCTGGGGGTCAAAGGACTGGACTCCTAGACTGATCCTGTTTATTCCTAGACCCTGTAATCCATGGGCATAGTTCGGGTAGATAGTCTCCGGATTGACCTCTATGGAGACCTCACATCCGGGGGATAAGTGAAAGACCCCCTTCAGGCTCTTCGTGATCTCCTCCAATAAATGGAGAGACAAGAGCGAGGGAGTACCTCCACCCAGATAGACAGTCTGAACCAAAAATTCCTGAGACCTGTGCTGAAAGGAGTAAAAATCTTGCCGCAGGGCAGATGCGTAGTCATCAAAAAGAAATTCCAGGTCGGAGTAGGAGTTGAAGTTGCAGTAGCGGCACCTGGTTTTGCAAAAGGGAATGTGGAAGTAGACAGAGAGGCCCTTCATGGCAATTAGGATTTTGTCCTCAGTTCCCGCTCAACGGCCTCAGCCAACAGCATCTTCATCAAAGATTGGTAGGGCACATCCTTCTTGTGAGCAATCACCTTGATTGAGTCCAGTAACGACTCTGGTAGTCGAATGGAGATGATTTTCAAGGAGGGTTTCAATTCAGAAAAGCGAGCCGGCTGTGCCTGCGAAAGGTCAATGAACTTCGTCGCATCGTGGGTCGACCAAAATTCCCGTTCTTCGTCCTCCGACTTAAACTTAGGAATTGCCTCTTTGGTCATATTGGATAGTACTTCCTTATGCTCCTTATGCTCACATTTTAGATGATTCAATTCGCTTTCAATTGCCCGAATCAGCGATAGGCAGGCCCTCCGCTTCCCATTCAACAATCCCTCCCGACAAGTTGTAAACCTCTTTAAAGCCGAGGTCCTTTGCCATACCCAACGCAATCCCACTGCGACGACCTGTCCGGCAGTAAACCAGATACACCTTGTTCTTATCCAATCGGTCGAGCTGGTCCTTGAAAGTTTCAGAATAATAATCTATGTTGACAGCGCCTTCTATATACCCAGCTCCAAATTCCTGTGGAGTCCGCACATCAATGATTATAAAACCTGGGTTGTCTTGATTGTCTTGCATCAATGCATGGGCTTCCCGCGGCGCTATGTTCTTAAAGAGCGGAGCCGGCGTTTCGGACCTTGATATATCATACTGGCGTTGAACGCATCCGCTTACCAGCACAAAAGATGCTATCAACAGCAAAAGCGTTACTATCCTTAAATTTTTAACTTTGACCATAAAATATCATACTCTCTTTCATAATACTTGCATTGGAATAAGTATATACCAGACATTCTCCACAGGTCAAAACAATAAATTTGCAAACGAATACTTGGCACAACCCAAACCCACATCTTGGTTGACAAAATGAGAGATTAGCCATACAATATAGCCAAATTATATGGCTAAGGAGGCAAGGGATGGGAATGATGGTAAAAAAGACCATATATCTGGATCAGGATTATATTAACCGAGCCCGAAAGATATTCGGGGTTAAGACTGAAAAGGAGGCTGTAAACAAGGCGCTGGAATTGGCGATAATCGATGATGAGATTATCCAGGGTCATGAAGAGATTGGGGGGAAAGGAGAAATTGAAGAGGTCTTTAAATGAAAGTGATGTTTGACACAAACATTTATATTGCATGGATGCGTGAACGTAAATATGAGCCGTTAATGCTGAAATATGGAACAGTGAAATATCTGTCATCGATAGTGCTTATGGAATTATGGGCAGGAGCAAAGACCAGGCAAGCATCAAGGCTGGTGGAGACCTTGCAAAGACCATACTTAAAGGCCGGAAGGGTAGTTCCCATGACCGTGAAAAACTACATTCTGGCTGGACAGATAATATCTAACTTGCCTGTTTCCTATAAAGATGTAATCAGCAAATCTGATTTTGTAAACGACATCCAGATAGCTCTTACCGCTCTATCAGTGGGTGCTTCTCTATATACAAATAACGAAACTCATTTCGAAATCATTAGTTCTACATTGAAAAAGCTTAATGTAATTTATGTATAAGATGGCCTTTCTCTTTTATCTCCCAATCATTTTAGTAAAGGCGGGCAACTGTTTCCCATTTCAAGAGTCGTTACTTCTTTGGTCTTAAACTAAGCAGGGCCATGAAGGCTTCTGGGGGCACTTCCACCCGGCCGATCTTCTTTAGTCTCTTCTTGCCCTCCCTCTGTTTCTCCAAGAGCTTTCTCTTTCTGGTGATATCGCCTCCGTAACACTTGGCCAGGACATCCTTACGCTTAGCTGGTATAGTCTCCCGAGCAATTACCTTCTTGCCAATAGTAGCCTGGATGGCTACCTCAAAGAGTTGCCGGGGGAGCATTTCTTTAAGCCGCCTGGCTATCTCCCTGGCCTGAGGATAGGCTTTGTCCTTGTGCACCACCGTAGCCAAAGCATCCACCATCTCCCCGGCCAGCAGCAAATCTACTCGAACCAGATCTCCCTCTCTGTAGCCCAGAAACTCATAGTCAAAAGAGGCATACCCCTTGGTCCTGGACTTAAGAAGGTCAAAAAAGTCGATAATTATCTCGCTGAGGGGAAGATTGTAGGAGAATTTTACCCTGGTGAGCGACACGTATTCCAGGCCTTCGAACTCCCCTCTCTTCTCCTGACATAGCTCCATTATGTTTCCTACATACTCAGAGGGAGCGAAAATGGTTGCTTTGACGTAGGGTTCCTGAATCTCTTGAATCTCTCCCACATCGGGAAAATCGGTGGGATTTCTGACGACATGGATCTCTCCTCGCTTATCGTAAATCCGGTACTCTACGTTAGGGATGGTGGCCAACAGTTCCAGCCCAAACTCTCTTTCCAGCCTCTGGATAACAATCTCCATGTGCAGAAGGCCCAGAAAGCCACAGCGGAAGCCAAAGCCCAATGCGCCAGAGACTTCTGGTTCATAAAACAAGGCCGCGTCGTTCAACTTGAGCCTGGCCAGAGCCTCTCTCAGAGGCTCAAAGTCAGACCCGTCCATGGGAAAAAGACCACAGAAGACCATGGGTTTGGCCTGGACATAGCCCAGGAGAGGCCTTTGTGCCCGCTTCAAGGTGCCAGTAAGAGTGTCACCAACCGTAACTTTCTCCACATTCTTGATCCCGCTAATAAGATAGCCGACTTCTCCGACAGAAAGAGAATCCACGGGCAAGAGCCTGGGGATAAGAATGCCAATCTCCTCTACCTCACTTCTTGCTCCTGAGGCCATAAACTCCACCCCCATCCCTCTCTCCACCAGACCGTCCACGATCCGGATGAGGGCTATAACTCCCCGGTAGGAATCATAGAAGGAATCAAAAATGAGAGCTCTCAAAGCTCCTTCTTCGCTGCCTCGGGGAGGTGGTATATCAGTTATGATTCTTTCCAGGAGTTGGCCCACACCATGTCCTGTCTTGGCACTTATCTCCAGAATCTCTTCCTCCTGGACCCCCAGGAGATCGGAGAGCTCTTGCTTTACTTCGGGAACCCGGGCATTAGGCAGATCTATCTTGTTGAGCACGGGAATAATCTCCAGGTTATTATCGATGGCCAGATAGATATTAGCTACCGTCTGAGCCTGGATACCCTGGACCGCATCTACTACCAGAATGGCTCCTTCGCAGGCGACCAGGCTTCGGGAGACCTCATAGCTAAAGTCTACATGTCCAGGAGTATCGATAAGGTTGAAGGTATACATGTTCCCATCCATGGCCCGGTAGAGAATTCTTACCGCGTGGGCTTTGATGGTAATGCCTCTCTCCCTCTCCAGATCCATGGAATCTAAAAACTGATCCTCCATGTCCCGGGCCGAGATGGTCTCCGTCATCTCCAGAATCCGGTCAGCCAGGGTGGATTTACCGTGGTCAATATGGGCAATGATGGAAAAATTCCTGATCAACTGGGCCTGGTGGGCCATTTAACTTCCCCGCCGGGAAGTCCCCTTCCGTAAGGGAGGGGATGAGAGGCGGTCCCTCCTTTCTGTTGCTTGCCTCTTGACTTTCCATCTGAATGTGCCACAATAGCTCTGTGTCCACCTGTAGGCGAAGGGGGTCGGAATATAAGCACGCCCGGTAGCCCTGTATTCTGTAAAGCCGAATGGGAGTGTCGGGCGGACACAGTAGGGTAGGAACTACCCGAATTCAGGCCTGTCTGAGGCACCACAGGTTGCCATTGAAGCAGGAAGCTCCTTCCGTAAGGGAGGAGTAGTTCACTTCCCTACCCTCCTTTAGTCGGCTACTTTCTTTGTCTCATCTTTCCCTCTGATCATCCTCAACCTTATCTCAGTGAAAATGTGCTGAAACTCCTCGATCTCCAATAATATAGACATAATAGTGTAGATGGTTAGTCCTGCAAAGATGCCTCCTCCCAGGGATAGGATCTGGGCCCCGGTGGACCTCCCCAACACAGCATCCAGGTAATCCCAGGAGAAGTAGGCCACTGTCATCATGATCAGGGTAGCCAGCACTATCTTCAAGAAGGAGTTAGCAATTCTTCTTCCATCTACTCCCCCGATCCTTCTTCGCAGAATGGCCAAAAGAAGGATAAAGTTGATGAATCCTACAAAGGAGGTAGCAAGGGCCAAACCGGCAAAGGAGAGGTAGCGGATCAGTATCCAGTCGAAGAGAAAGTTGAGAAAAATGGACAGCAGAGCTACCTTCAAAGGGGTTCTGGCATCCTTCATAGAATAGAAGGTCTTATTAAGAAGCCCCAGCAGGCTGTAGGGTAGCAGGCCCACGGCGAAACAGAGAAGAGCCAGAGCTACGTTGGCGGTAGCCTGAGAATCAAACTGCCCTCTTTCGTAAATGAGCCTTACTATGGGAACCCTCAGGGCCATTAATCCCGCCGTGGCTGGAAGCATGAGGTAGATGATCTCCCTTGCGCCCAGGGAAAAGAACCTTCTCAGACTCTGGACATCCCCCAAAGAGGCCGCTCTGGAAATGGAGGGAAAAAGGACCGTGGCAATAGCTCCGGCAAAGGCTCCCAAAGGTACATACCAGATGAGGCTGGCAAAATTCAGGATGGCCACGGAGCCGCCCGGCAGGGTCAGGGCGAAAATTTTGTCTACCGAAATGTTAATCTGAACACATCCCAGAGCTAATATCAGAGGGGCAGCCATAGCGAAAATCTGCCTGCTTCCCGGGTGATCAAGTCTAATAACGGGGCGGTAGGATAGTTCTTTGCCTCCCAAGAAGGGAAGCTGAAAGACAAATTGCCCCAGTGTGCCCAGGAGCACGCCGAAACCCAGACTTAAGATCCCCCATCTGCCAGAGAGGCCGACCACGGAGGAAAT
Organism: Candidatus Hakubella thermalkaliphila; assembly: GCF_013281975.1. Lineage (GTDB taxonomy): Bacteria > Actinomycetota > Humimicrobiia > Hakubellales > Hakubellaceae > Hakubella > Hakubella thermalkaliphila. The sequence goes on from NZ_BLRZ01000031.1 coordinate 15,815, forward strand.
GATGACCAGATTGAATACCACTGGCGAAAGGGCAGGGACACCAAAGCTCTCATAGGAGTTCAGGAGGCCCCCTGCCAGCCCGGTCAGGCTCATAAAAAGGAGGGTGGGAAGCATAATTCTGGTCATAGAGACAGTTAAATTAAAGAGGTAGGGACTCTCTCCCAGGCCGGGCAGAATGGACACTATGTTAGGCGCAAAAATATAGAGCAGTGCGGTGATGCCGGTAAAGAAGACGATGACCAGATTGGTGACCGTGTTAGCCACCACTGAGGCATTCTCCCGATCCTTTCTGGCCAGATAAGAACAGAATACGGGAATGAAAGCGGAAGTGAGAGTGGTCTCCGCTAGAAGCATTCGGATCAAGTTAGGCAGATAGAAAGCAATATTGTAGGCATCCATTTCTGAGGTGGCTCCGAAATAGGCAGCCAGGACCTGTTCTCTGACCAGACCAAAGATCTTGGAAAAGAAAGAAAAGGCCATCACCAGGCCAGCCATAGTGAGGAGAGTGGAGGCCCTTCGCCTGACTATTTCTACCATCTATTCATGCCTCACCTTCACCAGATGAACTCTCATCCTGGTTCCCCCGTCCAACTCAAATTTAACAAAATGGTCATTGTGTGCCATTATAGGAATGTCCAGCTACAGTAGCACGGAACCAGATATCCTCGGTGTAAAAACCGAGGAATTTTTTATTTAGACTCCATCTCTTTCCTAATTTTTCTATAGGTAGCGGCTAGAAAAACCATCTATTGCTCAAAACTTTACGCTTATGTTATTATAGGGCATCGAAAAGAACAAACAATTAAGGAGCAAAATGGCAAAAATAAAGTCCCAGATAAAAAGAGTAAAGACGAACAAAAAGAGAAGGATCGCCAACAAGAGCAAGAAGTCAGAGATCAAAACGGTGGTAAAGCAGTTCGAGAGAGCCGTAACTGAAAAGGATCTGGAAACTGCCAGAGCGCAACTGACCAGAGTAGTCAGCCTGTTAGACAAAGCGGCCTCCAAAAAGATCATCCATAAGAACAAGGCCGCTAACAAAAAGTCTAAGCTTTACAGAAGGCTGAATTCCCTGACCGCCCCAGGGGAGTGATGCATAAGAGCCGGGTGTTTGCGGTGGCACACTCCAATCAGACCAGGCGGCAGACACCAGATGTGTCCCCTTAGGTTTCCCCTGAAAATACATCTTAATTTCATGCTCCTTTGTGCCACCTGTGGCATGAGGGTTTCATGCGTGCCTATTGGGTTATTGTGGTAGCATACTCTAATCAGGCCTGGCAAGAGGCCGAGACAGGGTAATTCTCCTCAACACCACCAGCTCTAGCCCTGGAAGATTCAGAGGGACCATCTATCTCACCTTTACAATGCCTACTATGAGAAGCTCCAGGGCCTTGGTAGGTTCTAGCTCACCACTTTTAATTCTGTATTCTGTCTCCAGAATCAATCTGTACACCTTGGTCAACTGCTTATTAGTGAAGTTTCTTATCTGCTCCAGATAGCTGGCCGCTACGAAATCTCTGACCTGGAGGCTCTCCTCGATCTGGCGCTGACTCCCCCCCTGTTCATAAAAGGATTTGGCCAGAATCAGATGTCTGAAATGTCTGGTCAGAAGAGCCAGAAGACCCAGGGGATTTTTCTCCTGGATCATAAGATTTTTGAAAGTCGATAATGACTCTTCCGCTTTCCTCCTGCCTACCGCATTCAGGAGGTGAAAAACGGAGCTTTCTCGGGATCGAGAGACGATTTTTTCCACCCCTGCCTTCTTTATCTCCTGGTCATCAGCGTAGTAAAGGAGGAGCTTCTCTATCTCTTTCTCCATCTGCTCCAGATCCGGCCCCACTCTAATAATAAGTT
>NZ_BLRZ01000032.1 GCF_013281975.1 Candidatus Hakubella thermalkaliphila
GGCTGTCGATGGCATAAAGACCATGCGTACAAGGCTAGAGGATCTGGATGTCCTCGAGTGATGTTCTCAAGTTAGATAGCATTCTTAAGCAGCTAGACGAATTAACCCCTCGCTTTTCTGCCTTCGGATCTTATGAAGTTGTGGACAGAACAGACCTGACCCTCAAAGTTAGAATTCCAATTGCAGAAGAACTACACGTGCAACTCTATGCTAATAGTGGAAAAGGCAAGTTAAATCTAGCACTGGTCCACGGTGGCCAGAGGATCTATGGCGAAGATTCAGAAGGCGGGATCAGACATGTTCACCCCTTCGAGGATCCAGAAAGCCACATGGAGACATCTGTCCGGCCTTCACTACAAGATTTTCTATCAAAAGTTCAGCAACATCTGGAGGAGAAAGGACTGATCTGAGGGAGATTCGGGGTCGGCAGTGATAGCTATTGACACGGATATTTTCCTCATCGATCTGGTCTTTCAGTGTGATGCCAGATACTTCTGCAAACTTCAAATAAGGCCCGGCTAGGAGTACTCACACCGGAGGAGTTCAACTTTTCCCATACTGCTAATTTGATAACATGAAAAAGCTGCGCCCCTCCGTACTTGAGTTTTGTCTCCCGATAGCTTATCAGCTATCATAGGAGGTACGCAGCTTTTTCATAGATGTCATTATGGTTCCATCACCCGCGAACCATGGAAATGCTGAGTATTTTCTACGTAAATATTCGGATTCATAGAATCTGAAGTCCGACCTTTCCTAAGTAGAATTAAACATCAAGCTTTCTCGCAGAGGCGGTTTTCAGCACGACACCTTTTGAATCTTTTGAGTGGTAGATACTCTTGACAACTTTATTTTAATAGTTTAACATAGCGTTACTGCGCTATGTTAAAGCGATAAAGAGAATGGAGAATATGTGTCCATAGATGGTTGAGGCAACGGAGAATGATGCTCACAAATGGTTCAGGCAAAAGAATGATGTTGAGAAATGATTCAGGCAAAAACCCCCACATCCGAATTCCTCAAGGTCTGAGGGATATCCTTCCCACCGAAGCCTCCCATCGCAGGATGATCGAGAATATCATCCGAGAGGTATTTACTGGCTGGGGTTATGGGGAGGTGATCCCACCTACCTTCGAGTACTTTGACTACATCAGTCGAGGCCTGGGTGAGGACAAGAAAAAGGGTTTGGTCAGGCTATTCGATAAGAATGGGGAGCTTCTGGCCCTGAGATCTGAACTTACAGCTCCCATTGCTCGTATGACAGCCATGAGGTTCAAGTCCATGGGCTTTCCCCTTCGCCTTTTCTATTTCGCCAATGTGTTCAGCGATGAATCTCCCCGACTAAGCCACCAGCGAGAACGCACTCAAGCGGGGGCGGAACTCATCGGCAGCGACTCACCCCATGCAGATGCCGAGGTCATCGCTCTGGTCATAGAAGCTTTGCTCCAGGTAGGGCTGAAGGATTTTAAGATCGGGATCGGCCAGATTGACTTTATCAGCAAAGTTCTCCGCCTTACGGGGATCTCTGAGTTGGACCAGAAAGAAATGAAGAGAGCATTAGTCAGAAAGGATATGGTGGCCATCAAGAATGGCCTGAAGGAGCTGGATTCCTCCAGAGCCGAGAGTATTCTGGAGACCATTACCCTGAGAGGAGACGCAGAGGTGATTGTCAGAGCAAGCAGGTATGCCCGGGATGAAGCATCTAGCTCTGCTCTGGCCAGGCTCTCGGACATTCACAAAACTCTGGTTAGAAGTGGATACCGAAGCCATATTTTCCTGGATTTGGGCATTGTCAGAGATTTTGATTACTATTCCAGTGTAGTCTTTGAGGGATATTCGCCCAGGATCGGCTATCCTTTTTGTGGAGGAGGAAGGTATGACTACCTTCTGGGCATGTTCGGCGTGGACGCTCCTTCCACGGGATTTGCCATTGAGGTGGAACGGCTACATGACGCTCTTTCTCGGGAAGACGGAGAAAGGGAAGTTAAGAGACCTAAAGTATTGGTGGCCTCTGCTCAGGATAACTTTTTGGATATCATGAGTGTGGCCAGTTGGCTGAGGAGGAAAGGAATTGTGGCCCAACACTTTCTGGGTGAGTTCTCTCTGGAGGAGGCCAAAACCTACGCCCGGAGAATGGCTATGGACTTTCTTCTGATCATCATATCCATGGAGGAAGAGATGGATTTGATAGATTTGAAGAAGGATCTTATTCAAAGAGTGGCTCCTGAGGAGATGGAACGGTTGATGGAAGATCAACTTAAGACTGTGTCTGTGCGGTATAGAGGAGAGGGAAATGACACTTAGTATTACTTTACCTAAAGGTTATTTGTTTCCCCAATCTCTGGATCTTTTAAGAAGGTCTGGATATGATATCTCTGGCCTTAGCGAGGAGAATCGCAGGCTTACCTTTCTCAAGAAGAAGGACGGTATCAGATATATTGTAGCCCGGCCCACAGACGTACCCAAATACGTGGAGTATGGGGCTGCGGATCTGGGGATTGTGGGTAAAGATGTGCTTATAGAACAGCAAAGCCACATCTATGAGCTTTTAGATCTCGGATTTGGCCAATGCCGCTTTATTACCGCGGCCCTGGCTGGAACATGGGAGCAAATGGAAAGAAATTATGAGCATTTGGGCTATCTTCGGGTGGCCACCAAGTATCCCCATGTGGCAGAAGAGTTCTTCAATGAGAAGGGAATTCAGGTGGAGATCATCAGGTTGCACGGGTCTATAGAGCTGGCCCCCCTATTGGGTATCGCTGATCAGATTGTGGATATTACCTCTACAGGCCGGACCCTTAGAGAGAATAATCTCCAGGTAATTGATGAGATAGCTCTCTGTACAGCTCGCTTAATTGCTAACCAGGTGAGCTATAAACTAAAATACCAGGAAATAGATAGGCTGATAAGCAAGATCAAGAAAGCCATGGGGAAAGAGGCTGTTGAGGGAGAGAGTTGAGGAAGAAAAAAGATAAGATAAAGAGTAGCAGATGAGATTTTTCCGGTGACCCGAGAGTAATATGGAGTCAGTCTCGATAATGGACGCTTTTTGGGCCAAGAAGAGCTGCAAATCCTTACTTAAGAGGATCCATAAATGCTAGAGATAGAAACAATCACCAATCAAAACCAGTTCAGACGTCCCCAGGTTCAAAAGGACAGAGAAGAGTGGGAGAAGATCAGGAAGGATGTGCTGGATATCATCGAGCAGGTCCAAGAAGAAGGAGATCGGGCCCTTATAGATCTGACGGAGAAATTTGATGGGGTTCGGCTTCGCCCTGAAGAACTCAGGGTTAGCAGAGAAGAAATCCAGGGTGCCAAAAGCTCCCTGGACCAAAAAATCCTCTCTGCCCTGAAGAAGGCAAGGGATAATATTTTTGACTTTCACTCCCGGCAGAAAAGAGATTCCTGGTCCACTTGTGTTCGGGATGGGGTTCTGATCGGCCAGAAGGTTACTCCTATAGATCGAATCGGCATCTATATTCCGGGGGGAAAGGCTGTCTATCCCTCCACTATCCTGATGATCGCAGTGCCAGCCCGGGTAGCCGGGGTGGGGGAGATTGCCATGTGCACTCCTCCTGGACCACAGGGTGCTCTTCATCCCTTGATTCTGGCAGTAGCGGACATGATGGATATAGGAGAAATTTACAGAGTAGGAGGTGCTCAGGCTATAGCCGCTCTGGCTCTGGGTACCGAGACCATTTCTAGAGTAGATAAGATATTTGGGCCGGGGAACAGGTATGTGGAGGCAGCCAAAAGGGAACTCTTCGGAGTGGTGGGAATCGACCTTTTGGCCGGGCCCAGCGAGGTAGTAATTCTCAGCGATGAGACCGGAAACGCTACTCTTATTGCTGCGGACATGATCGCCCAGGCCGAACACGATCCGGATGCCATCTCCATAGTGGTGACGCCGGTGGAAGAGCTGGCTCTAGGGGTCAGGGCAGAGGTGGAGAGACTGGCCACACTGGCCAAGCGAAGGGATATCATCGTCTCCTCTCTAGAGAAAAATGCAAGGCTGGTGGTTGTCCCCTCTCTGAGAGAGGCTCTTAAGCTGGTCAACGACATAGCTCCGGAGCATGTGGAGCTGATGGTGCGGGATCCTCTGCAGATGGTGGAGCACATCTGTCACGCCGGGGCTATTTTTCTGGGACAGAGTACTCCTGTAGCGGTAGGGGACTATATTGGTGGCACCAACCACGTTCTTCCTACCGGTGGATCAGCCAGGTTTTCCTCTTGCCTGGGGGTGGACGACTTTATGAAGCGGAGCAGCATCCTCGGTTACGGTCCACAAAACCTTGAAGAAGACGGAGAAGATATCCTTTCTTTGGCTATGGCGGAGGGTCTCTTCGCCCATGCAGAGTCGGTCTCCCTGAGGCTTAAAGGACTTGCCAGGAAAGACATCCCTGAGAAAGATAGAAGGACATAGCTAAGGAATTCTGACTTGATGGCCATTTTATCTGTTCTAAGTTTGGAAGGAGACAGTAAAACCATATGAGCATATCGGCCAGAGAGAACATCCAAAACCTGAGGGCTTATGAGACTCCCCAGATCAAAGCTCGAATTAAGCTGAACTCCAACGAGAGTCCATGGCCTTTGCCCGATAAGATCATAGAAGACATAGAAAGAGCGGTTGCTGTGGTAGAGTTTAATAGATATCCGGATGCGTCCTCCCGCATCCTCAGAGAGGAGGTGAGCCGGTGGCTGAGGGTAGGACTGGATAATGTCCTGGTGGGTAGCGGTTCCAACGAGATGATCCAGTGCGTTTTTCTGGCCTTTGGGGGAAAGGGAAGAACCCTTATGACCTTTGTGCCTACTTACAGTATGGCTTCCAAGATCGCCGCTATCACGGATACCGAAGAGATATCCGTGCCCTTGAAAGAGGACTTCAGCCCGGATATCCGAAAGATAGTAAAGCAGTTGGAACAAGTAACCCCCCATATCATTTATATGTGTAACCCCAACAATCCTACTGGAACTCTCTTCCGCAGATCTTTTATCATGAAACTGTTGGAGATGACGGAAACTCTGGTGGTGGTGGATGAAGCCTACGGGGAGTTCTGTCCCACCTCGGTCATCGACCTTACTAATAGACATGCTAACCTGGCTGTGGTCAAGACCTTTTCTAAGGCCTTGCGGTTGGCCGGAGCCCGTGTCGGCGTCCTGGTAGCCAGCGAGCCCATCGTCAAGGAGGTTCAAAAAGTCAAACTTCCCTATAATCTGAATATCCTTTCTCAGACTATTGCCACCATTGTATTGAGAAACAGGACTCTCCTCTGGCCGGCAATCAAGGAGATAGTGGAGGAAAGAGAAAGGGTCAGAAGAGAGCTGGAAAAAATAGAAGGCGTGGTAGCTGTCCCCTCCCAGACCAATTTCATTCTCTTTAAGACCCCTTTTGAGGGGAACACTATTTACGAAGAGCTTTTACGAAGGGATGTACTGATCAGAAACTTCTCTAATTACCCTTATTTGAAGGGGTATCTGAGGGTCACCATAGGGACAAAAGAGGAGAACCAGGAGTTTCTGGCTGCCCTCAAGGATGTTCTGGATAACAGAATGTGGGCATCAAGGCTATAGTAATGGCCATATACACAGAGGATGCAAGATAGAGAGGATGCAAGATAGAGAGGATGCAAGATAGAGAGGAAGCTGGCCGAGTAAGAAGGAGACTAAGCCCTGATTTGTCAAAGGAAGATACTATGAACCAACGAGTGGCGGAGGTAAATAGAAAAACCAGAGAAACGAACATTCGAGTCAGGTTGAACCTCGATGGAAGTGGCCGGGCGGATATTTCCACGGGAATTCCCTTCTTTGACCATATGCTGGAGCAACTGGCCAAACATGGACTTTTCGATCTGGAAATTGCAGCCAGGGGAGATATCAAAGTAGACGGACATCACACGGTGGAGGACGTGGGCCTTTCCTTAGGGAGAGCTTTTGGCGAAGCACTGGGAGATAAAAGTAAGATTGTCCGCTACGGCTTTTCTGTCCTCCCCATGGATGAGACCCTGGTCATGTTGGCTCTGGATATCGGAGGCCGGCCCTATCTTCGGGCGGATGTCCAGTTACCTTATGAGAGTATGGGAAAATTTGACACCCTTCTACTGCGGGAGTTTCTGGCAGCCCTGGTCAATAGCATGGGTATTAACCTCCACGTTTCTTTATGGTCGGGAGACAACCCCCACCACATCGTGGAGGCCATCTTCAAGGCTCTGGGTCGAGCTCTGGATATGGCTACCAGGATTGATGAGAGGATAGGAGGAGTGCCGTCGACCAAGGGAGTGATCTAGAGCATTCGGAGATAGGGCTCGAACAAGGCTTAACTGGCAAAAAGGCCAGTTCGTCTTCAACCGCATTGCAGGATCAGTTCAGGGAAGTTTTTCAATAAACTGGGGAGGATAAACTAAGCCATGATTGCCATAATAGACTATGGCATGGGAAATCTGAGAAGTGTCCAGAAGGCCTTCCAAAAACTGGGATATCAGGCTTTTATAACCTCCGATCCCCTGGAGATTCTGGACGCAGATAAGCTGGTGCTTCCTGGAGTAGGAGCCTTTGCTGATGCCATGGCCAGTCTAAAGGAGAAAGAGTTGGACCGGGCAATAGTTGAGTTCATAGGCTCCGGACGCCCCTTTTTGGGCATATGTCTGGGCCTTCAGCTCTTATTTGAAGAGAGTGGTGAGGGAGGGAGACATCCCGGTCTTGGGTTAGTGGAGGGAGATGTCCGAAGGCTGCCACAAGGAGTCAAGGTGCCCCATATGGGCTGGAGCAGGACCTGGTTTGTCAGAGACGATCCTATCCTTAAAGAGATACCTTCTGGATCCTTTTTCTACTATGTCCACTCCTACTATGCCCAGCCAAAGGATGAGCGAATGGCCATCTGTACTGCTGACTATGGTCTGGAATTTGTCTCGGGGATCAACAAGGAAAATCTCTATGCTTTTCAGTTTCATCCAGAGAAGAGCAGCTCCTATGGACTGAAGATTCTAAGGAACTTTGGTGAGATGTAGAGTTGGAGAGATGAACGGGCGGGGAGATAAAGAGAGGGAGATGTAAGGGGATGGATTCATGCAAATTATACCTGCTGTAGACATAAAAGGAGGAAAGTGTGTTCGTCTCTATCAGGGGAAGTTCAGCCAGGAGAAAGTCTATTCCCCTGACCCTATCCAGATAGCTCTCAGTTGGCAGGAGCAGGGTGCCACCATTATCCATGTGGTGGATTTGGATGCTGCTGCCCAGGGCCAGTTGGTGAATGTGGATGTGGTGAGAGGTATTGTGGAGAAAACATCGGCTCTCATTCAGTATGGAGGCGGTGTTAGAAGCCCGGAAGATATAGAGATGCTTACGGATATGGGAGTGAGTAGAATTGTATTGGGGACCCTGGCTCTGACCCGGGATGAATTTTTAAGGACCGCAGTTGGCCGTTATGGAGAAAGGATTGTGGTGGGATTAGATCTCAGAGATGGCAGACTGGCTATCCAGGGATGGCAGAGAGAGCTGAAAAGAAATGTGGGAGATCTTCTGGCCTTTCTTTCCCATATGGGGCTGAAAAGGATCGTTCTTACTGATGTGACCAGAGATGGAACCCTATCTGGTCCTAATTTCAAACTTCTGGAGGACGTATTGGCAGAGGCTGCTGGTATTAAGGTAATCGCCTCAGGAGGCATTTCCTGTTTGCGGGACATTCAGTTGCTGAAAAGCTTGGAGCCTAAAGGGCTGGAGGGTATTATTGTGGGTAAGGCTCTCTATGAGGGAAAACTTAATCTGGCTGAGGCTCTGGAGATGGTCCGAGGATAGGTACTGGGGGAGGTGGGATCCCTGGTTAATGTCCTGGAAGATGAAGTTATCTCGGTTATTCTGGCGAAATTGGAACCAAAGGACAAGAGGTTGAGATTGGATTATGGTAGCCAAAAGGATAATACCCTGCCTGGATGTTAAGAATGGGCGGGTGGTTAAAGGCATAAATTTCATTAACCTGAGGGATGCCGGTGATCCGGTCGAGCTGGCTCGCGTCTACGATAGAGAAGGAGCCGATGAGTTGGTCTTTCTGGACATCACAGCTTCCCATGAGGGCAGAAAGATTATGGTGGAGGTAGCCAGAAGGGTGGCCGAGGAGGTCTTTATACCCTTTACCATAGGGGGTGGCATCAGATCGAGCCAGGATATCCGGGAACTGCTCTCCGCCGGGGCGGATAAAGTTTCTCTTAATTCTGCTGCCGTAAGGAATCCGGAATTAGTTCAGGAAACTTCTTGTCGTTACGGCAGTCAGTGCATAGTAGTGGCTATTGACGCCAAATGGGACGGTAGCAAGTGGGAAGTATACATCAACGGGGGTAGGATACCTGCTGGCCTGGATGCTGTAGAGTGGGCCTGCCGGGTGGTCCGGCTGGGAGCCGGAGAAATCCTTCTCACCAGTATGGATCGGGATGGAACTCAGAACGGATATGATGTATCTCTGACCAGGGCCATAACTCGGGCTGTTAATGTTCCAGTCATAGCATCCGGGGGAGCAGGCAGGCTGGAGCATCTCCGGGAGGTCATCCAGGAAGCAAATGCCGATGCCGTGCTGGCGGCATCCATATTTCATTATGGAGAGTATTCCATAAGAGAGGCCAAGGAGTATCTAAGATCGCAGGGCATTGAAGTGAGGATTTAGGGAGCATAGAGAGGTTAGATGACTGAGATAGATATATCCCAGTTAAAGTTTGATAGAGACGGCCTGATCCCGGCCATCGTGCAGGACTTCCGGTCCCGGGAAGTTCTCATGCTGGCCTACATGAGCCGGGAGTCCTTGCAGAAAACCCTGGAGACAGGCAGGACCTGGTTCTACAGCCGGAGCCGAGAAAGGCTGTGGATGAAGGGGGAAAGCTCCGGCAACTACCAACTGGTTAAGGACATGCGCTACGATTGTGATGCGGACTGTCTTCTGGTTCTGGTAGAGCAGGTAGGCGTAGCCTGTCACACCGGTGAGAGAAGCTGTTTTTTTAGCAGTCTCACCGGCAGGGGTATGGTTAAGACTCCAGGAATTGGTTCAGAGGCAGAAGAGGCAGAGGGTCTTGACCATGTTCTTAAGGAATTATTTAGAGTAATCAAGTCTCGCAAAAAATTCTCACCCCAGACATCGTATACAGCATCCCTTTTTAAGGCCGGTCCATCTAAAATACTGGCCAAAGTTACCGAAGAGAGTGGAGAGGTAGTAGAAGCAGCCAGGGAGGGGAGTCGGGAGAATCTCATACATGAAATTGCCGATGTAATCTATCATTTGCTTGTGTTAACGGCTTTTAAAGATATAGAATTGGAGGACATAGCCCGAGAGTTGATCAGACGTCGAAAGTAAAGCGTCAGATGACATTTATCTGAGCTTAGTAATAACCTTGTGTAGGCACAAAAGAGGCCGGCGGACCTGAGCCGGAGGGTAGAGAGCCATAAGCGAAAGACCGCAAGTTGAAGAATAACTCTTTGGATAGAACACTCTGGGCTCTTCCGGGAGAAGGGAACCTTTCTTAGGACTTTAGATAGGAGTATACGGTATGCATCATCCTTCCAAGGATGAGTTTCTACAACTGGCCAGAGACTATAATCTCATTCCTGTCTACCAGGAGATTGTGGCAGATATGGATACTCCTGTCTCGGTCTTTAAGAAGATGAACGATGGCCAGAGCGCCTTTCTTCTGGAGAGCGTGGAAGGGGCAGAGAGATGGGGGCGCTATTCCTTTATTGGCAGCAGTCCCTTCATCATCGTGGAATCCAGGGGAAATCAGGTGGTCATCCAGGAGAACGGAGAACAGAAGCAGATCCGAGAGGAGCCTCTTAAGGTCATTGCCCAGATCCTTTCCCGCTACCGAGCCTATCCCGACCCTGATTTACCTCCTTTCTTCGGCGGGGCGGTGGGTTACCTGGGATATGATATGATCAGGTTCTTTGAGGAGATCTCCGCTCGAGCCATAGATGATCTGGGTCTGCCCGATCTGGTCTTTCTTTTCACTGATACTATTGTGGTCTTCGACCATCTGAAGCATCGGATAAAGGTGGTAGCTAATGTCCATACTGCTGGAGAAGCGGAGGAAGAGTACGAGAAGGGTGTTCAGAAGATCAAGCGGATAGTAGATCTGTTGAGGAAGACCATATCCTATGAGCCAGTGGGCATCAATGGTACCCGGATGGATCGAGCGGTAGAGTCCAATTTGAGCCGGGATCGATTTGAGGATATGGTGCGGCAAGCCAAGGAGTATATATTTGCAGGAGATGTTCTACAGGTGGTTCTCTCCCAGCGTTTCTCGGTAGATGTGCAGGTCGATCCCTTCGACATCTATCGGGTTCTGCGAACTCTGAATCCGTCACCTTATCTCTATTTCTTGAGGCATAATGATATAGCTGTGATTGGTTCTTCGCCCGAACCTCTGGTGAAAGTGGTGGGCTCTCGGGTCATTACCAGACCCATAGCCGGAACCCGGCCCAGGGGTGCCACCAGGGAGGAGGATCTGGCGCTGGAAAAGGAGCTCCTGGCCGACGAGAAGGAGCTGGCCGAACACATCATGCTGGTGGATCTGGGAAGAAACGACCTGGGAAGAGTCTGCGTGCCGGGCACGGTGAAAGTAGATGAATTCATGGCTGTGGAAAGGTATTCCCATGTTATGCATTTGGTCAGCAACGTGGTAGGTGAACTGCGGAGTGACCAAACCGTATTTGAGGCTTTAAAGAGCGTCTTTCCGGCCGGGACCGTCTCAGGTGCTCCCAAAATCAGAGCTATGGAGATCATTGATGAGCTGGAGCCAGTCAGGAGGGGTCCCTATGCCGGGGCTCTGGGTAACATCGGATTCACCGGAGACATGGACGTCTGCATTACTATTCGTACCATCATAGTTAAGGATGGGCGGGCCTATGTTCAGGCAGGTGCGGGAATTGTGGCCGATTCTGTGCCTGCTAAAGAGTATGAGGAGACAGTTAATAAGGCTCGAGCTTTGATCCAGGCCATAATACTGGCAGAAGAAGGTCTTAAATGATCCTGGTTATCGACAACTACGACTCCTTTGCCTATAATTTGGTGCAATACCTGGGCGAGCTGGGCGTGGAGATGGAAATATTTCGTAATGATAAGATCTCCGTAAATGAAATCGAGAAAAAAGGGTACTCCCACATCGTTATCTCGCCAGGGCCATGTACGCCCAATGAGGCCGGCATTTCTTTAGAACTGGTAGCCAGGATGGCCGGTAAAGTTTCCATTCTGGGGGTATGTCTGGGCCATCAGGTTATCGGGCAGGTCTTTGGAGGAGAGATAGTACGGGCACCCTTTCCCGTTCACGGGAAAACTTCCTCCATAAGACACGATGGGAAGACCATCTTCCGGGAAGTGGAGAACCCCTTTACTGCTACCAGGTACCACTCCCTCATCGTCAGAAGGGAGAGCTTGCCTCCGGTCCTGGAGATATCCGCCTGGACCGAGGACGGGCTGGTCATGGGTATCAGACACCGAGAACTGGTGGTCGAGGGAGTTCAGTTCCACCCGGAGTCCATCCTGACCCGGGAGGGGAAGAAGATTTTGAAGAATTTCTTGGAGGTTTCCACATGATCAGAGAAGCCATCAGTAAGCTTGTCCACGGATCCAACCTCACTGAAGAAGAAGCCATTTTGGTCATGGAGGAGATCATGAGCGGCCAGGCCACGGACGCTCAGATTGGATCCTTCCTCACCGCTCTCCGGATAAAGGGAGAGACGGTAGAGGAGATCACCGGCTTTGCCCGGGTCATGAGGGCCAAAGCTACCAGTGTGAGGCCGAAACAGGAATTCCTGGTTGATACCTGTGGGACGGGAGGCGATCTGGCTGGTACTTTCAACATCTCCACCACGGCTGCTTTCGTGGTGGCCGGGGCTGGGGTGCATGTGGCCAAGCACGGCAACAAATCTGTCTCCAGCCGTTGTGGCAGCGCTGACGTTCTGGAGGCTCTGGGAGTAAAGATGGACCTGCCTCCAGAAGGAATTGCCCGATGTATCGACCAGGTTGGTCTGGGATTTCTCTTTGCTCCCCTTCTCCATCAGGCCATGAAATATACCATAGGTCCTCGCCGGGAAATGGGCATAAGAACGGTCTTCAATATTCTGGGTCCTCTTACTAATCCAGCCAAAGCCACGGCTCAGGTTCTGGGCGTATATGCTTCTGAACTTACTGAGATAATGGCCTCGGTCCTGGGCGAGTTAGGGGTAAAGCATGCCCTGGTGGTTCACGGAGCGGATAACCTGGACGAGATCTCCATAACCGGGGACAGTAAGATATCGGAGTACAAGGATGGAAAAGTAGTCACCTACACCATCGATCCCTCTGAGTTTAGGTTTCGAATCTCCCCCCTGGCTGAAATCAAGGGAGGTACAGTAGAGGAAAATGTAGCTATTCTGAAAAGGGTTCTTGAGGGAGAAGATGGAGCACCAAGAGATGTAGTTCTTCTGAACGCCGCGGCTGCCCTGATCGCAGCCGACGCCACTACTAACTTTGCCGATGGTCTGGAGATGGCCCGGGTTTCCATAGACAGCGGGCGGGCCAAAAAGGTGCTGGAAAATCTTACCCAGTTCACCAACTCCTATAGCCAGGCCTGGCCTGGAGAAGATCATGAATATTCTGGATGAGATAGTAGCTCATAAGAAAAAGGATCTGGAGGAAAGAAAAGCCACCCTTCCCCTGGCTGAGCTGGAAAAAAGGATGCCCCCCCTCTCGGAACGCCGGTCTTTCTCCCGGTCTTTCTCCCGGTCTTTGAAGAAGGACGGCCTGGCCATAATCGGTGAAATCAAAAAGGCTTCTCCATCCAGGGGCATAATCGTCCCAGACTTTGACCCGGTAGACCTGGCCCTGGAGTATGAAGAGGCTGGGGTGGTAGCCATATCTGTACTGACCGAAGAGCGGTACTTTCAGGGTAGTCTGGGAGACCTGCTGATGGTAAGATGGGCTACTTCTAAACCTCTCCTACGCAAAGATTTTCTCTTTGACGAGTACCAGTTATACGAAGCCAGAGCCTATGGCGCTGATGCCATTCTCCTGATCGTGGCCATTCTGGAAGAAAGAAAACTGATCTCTCTCCTGGAAAAAGCCCAGGTGTTGGGCCTGGATGCCCTGGTGGAGGTTCATTCCAGGGGTGAGGTGGAGCAGGCCCTATCCTGTGGTGCCACTATCATTGGAATCAACAATCGAGATTTAAAGACCTTTCAGGTAGATCTAAAGACCACGGCAGAGCTTTCTCAGTTTGTGCCCCAGGATAAGATACTGGTCAGCGAGAGCGGCATAAATAACGCTGAAGATGTACGTTTTATGAGGGAGTACGGAGTTAAGGCTATTTTGGTAGGCGAGAGTCTGTTAAGAAGTGGAGATATTAAGGGGAAAGTGAAGGAACTACTTGGTGGATAAGCTGTCATTTCGCACCTCCAGAACCAGGATCAAAATCTGTGGTATAACTAACTCCGATGATGCTCTTTTAGCTCAGGAGTTAGGAGCCGACGCTGTAGGCTTTATCTTTTTTGCCAGAAGCCCAAGAGCAGTGCTCCCCCTGCGGGCGGTGGAGATAATTGCGCAACTGGCTCCCTTTGTCTCTAAAGTTGGCGTATTTGTAGATGAGGAGGAGGACACCGTGCTGGAAGTGGCAGCCCGGTGTGGACTGGACACCCTCCAGCTTCACAGCCAGAAAAGTCTCTCCTATTGCTCAGACTTGAGCAGCAGAGGCTTTAAGATCATAAAAGCCATCAGGATAGGGGAAAATTCAGAAGAGAAGCTTACCTATCTTTTAAAACACTATCAGAATGTAGATGCTTTTCTCTTTGACACCTACCATCCCCAGAAGAAGGGGGGAACCGGGCTGCCCTTCGATTGGAGATTGGCAGAAGGATTGGTGACAGACCGGCCCGTGATTCTCTCTGGAGGACTGAATGAGGAAAATGTGCTCGAGGCCATTATGAGGTTGAGGCCCTATGCTGTGGATGTCTCCAGTGGCCTGGAGCGCCAGCCAGGGAAAAAGGATGAGCAGAAAATGAGACAGTTTTTTGAGCAGGTGAGAAAGGCGGACCAGAAATTAAGAGAGGAAAGCAGAGAGAAGATGGTGAGGTAAGATGAAAAGGGGAAAAGGTCACTTCGGTCCTTTTGGCGGAGCTTACGTGCCCGAGACCATCATGTCTGCCCTGGAGGAGCTGGAGGCTGCCTATCTTAAATCTAAGAAGGATAAGGAGTTTGCTCAGGAGCTGGACTACTATCTGAGGAATTATGCTGGACGTCCCACTCCCCTTTACCATGCCGAAAGACTCTCTCAGACTCTGGGTGGAGCACAGATTTATCTCAAAAGGGAAGACCTTCTCCATACCGGTGCCCATAAGATCAACAACACCCTGGGTCAGGTCCTTCTGGCCAGAAGGATGGGCAAGACCAGGATTATCGCCGAGACCGGTGCCGGTCAGCACGGGGTAGCTACGGCTACGGCAGCAGCTCTTTTCGGTCTGGAATGCCAGATCTATATGGGAGAGGAGGATGTCCGGCGGCAGTCGCTCAACGTCTTTCGGATGAAGCTCCTGGGCGCCGAGGTGATCACTGTCCATTCTGGAAGCAAGACCCTTAAAGATGCTATCAATGAGGCCATGAGAGATTGGGTTACCAATGTAAGGAATACCTTTTATATTCTGGGCTCTGTGGTTGGTCCTCACCCCTATCCTGGCATGGTCAGGGATTTTCAGAGGGTGATTGGGGAGGAGACCAAGAAGCAGATAATGAAGATATCTGGCCGGCTCCCGGACTACGTTCTGGCCTGCGTAGGAGGAGGGAGCAACTCTATAGGCATCTTCTATCCCTTTTTGAGGACCAGCGTGAAGCTAATAGGGGTGGAGGCTGCTGGGCTGGGTCTGGATACAGGAAAACATGGGGCCTCCCTCTCCCGGGGCAGCAAAGGAGTGTTGCACGGCTCTTTAAGCTATGTTTTGGAGGATGAATATGGTCAGATACTGCCCGCTCATTCTGTTTCTGCTGGTCTGGACTACCCTGGAGTGGGACCGGAGCATAGCTATTTTAAAGAGCAGGGACTGGTCCAGTACGAAACGGCCACTGACCAGGAAGCCCTGGAGGCATTCCAGCTTCTTTCCCGGACGGAGGGAATCATCCCTGCCCTGGAGAGTGCCCATGCTCTGGCCTACGCCATGAAAGTGGCCCCTCGAAGCAGAAAAGACGAGCTTATGGTAATAAACCTCTCCGGCCGGGGAGATAAGGATGTCACAGTGGTGGCTGAGATTTTGGGAGTTAAGCTGGGCGAGGATTAATTTTGTAGAAGTCTTTCAGGCTCTGCTTTATGTCCGGATAACTTCGGTAGCTCAGTTCGGAAGCTAATTGTCATTCGAGAGCCGCTCTCTCGAATGATGAAAATGGAGGCATCTATTTTCTACGTAATTTGTCAATATGGTCTCATCACCTGCGAACCATGAAATGTTGGCATTTTCTAACTGGTTTCATGTAAATCTGTGGAAGGGATTGGAGCGTAGTGGAATCCAGGATCGAGAAGACCTTTAAGAAGACCAGAGCGCAGGGGAGACTGGCTCTGATGCCCTACCTTACCGGGGGGTATCCCACCCTGGCAGATTGTCTGGAAATCCTCAAGCTTCTGGCTGATCTGGGATGTGATCTTATTGAGCTAGGTGTGCCTTTTTCTGACCCTTTGGCTGACGGCCCAACCATCCAGAGATCCATTCAGGTAGCTCTCAGCCAGGGAGTAAATCTAGATCACATATTTGAGTTGGTAAGGGATCTAAAGACCTATGCCGATATGCCGGTCTGCTTGATGCCTTACTACAACATCCCCTATCGTTACGGGCGGGGTAAATTTGCCCGGAAAGCAGCAGAGTCGGGAGTAGATGGGGTGATCATCCCTGACCTGTCCATAGAGGATTCTGAAAGCTGGCGTAAGGTGGCCTGGAAGGAGGGGCTGGACACCGTATTTCTGGCAGCCCCCACCAGTTCCCTGGAGAGGCTTAAGAGAATATCCCAGTTGTCCAGAGGATTCATCTACTGCGTTTCCCTCCTGGGAGTTACTGGAGCCAGAAGGGAACTTCCGCCAGAACTGAAGGAGTTTATTCTCACCATCAGAGAAGTGACGGATAAGTATCTGGCGGTAGGTTTTGGCATCTCCCGCGGACAACAAGTAGAGGCTCTCAGAGGATTAGCTGACGGAGTCATTATTGGCAGTGCTTTAATTGACCTGATCGAAGAGAATAAAGACCCTACGGAAAGATCCAAGAGGCTGAAAGCGTTTATTGGAGAAATAAGAGAAGCTTCGGGTTAATTTATAGATAAGGTCTACGATCGCGTCCCCCCTTTGTCCGTAAGAGCATTGCAAAAGGCTGTGCAGATCTCAAGAACATTTATCATCTGTCAATGGACCCGCATTGATACCCAGTTGGGCAGCGGCTCCCTATCTATGAAACAAAGGTGGTGTGCCGATGAGAAGGATAGCAGTCATGACCAGCGGTGGCGATGCCTCGGGCATGAATGCGGCCGTCCGTGCTATCGTGCGTACTGGAATCTATCATGGGATCGAGATTATTGGATTTCGCAAAGGATATGAAGGCATTATTGATAATGAACATCTTGTGCTCAATGCTCGCTCTGTCTCTGGCATTATCGATCGAGGTGGGACTATTCTGGAAACGGCCCGCTCAGAGAGATTTATGACCGAAGAGGGGCAAAAGAAGGCCTTTTCGGTCTTGCGAAAGCATAAGATAGATGGATTGATAGTCATCGGTGGAGATGGTTCCTTTAGGGGTGCCCGGGTTATCGACCGGATGGGTATTTCTACCGTAGGAGTTCCGGCCACTATCGACAACGACATTGCCGGAACCGACTACTCCATTGGCTTTGATACGGCCATCAACACCGTTATCGATGCTCTTTCCAAGATCAGGGATACTGCCACTTCTCATGAGAGGGTTTTCTGTGTTGAGGTTATGGGAAGGCTGTCCGGGGAGATTGCTCTTTATGCCGGTCTAGCCGGTGGCGCTGACTATATTTTAATTCCTGAGATAGAATATGAGATGGAGCATGTTCTGGGGGAGATATGTGAGCAGATCAGCCGCGACTTCGAAGTGGGCAAAAAACACTTTATCCTGGTTATTGCGGAAGGCGCGGGCACAGCCCAGGGGATGGCTTCAGCCATCACTAACCGCACACACAGAGAAGTACGTATCTCCATTTTGGGCCATCTCCAGAGGGGTGGGTCTCCCACCGCTCTGGACCGAATTCTGGCCAGCCGTTTCGGGGCGGAAGCTGTGGAGGCCCTTATGAGAGGAGAGCGAGATTCTCTGGTGGGCATACAGGGTAAAGAAATAGTACTGACCAGTTTCGAGTACACCTTCACCCATGAGCACGAGATTAACAAGAAACTGGTCGAGCTGGCCAGGGTGTTGTCCATATAGATCATGTCTCAGGATAGTGGTCTTTCCCGAAGTTCCGTAGTTCATCCTGGTCAGCTCTATACCGTGGATAAAAAACGGCTTGGCCAATTAGTAGGGAAACTTCCAGCTCAAAAAATGGAGGAGGTCAATAAAGCTATCCTGGTAAGTCTGGGCC